>DATFIM010000100.1 GCA_035270125.1 Halanaerobiales bacterium
TGTTTTAATATACAACTCCTTAAATATTAATTCCTTATAATATAATTATTCAAGAAAAAATTAAATTCACCTTTTTATTAAAAATATTAGTTAAAAATATAAGCCCCTGGATCAGGTTTTAATACCTGAAACAGGGGTTTAATAATTATTATTTATTTATTTTTCACCTTCATTCTTGAGAATTTATTAAATAACTGTATATTTCTTCTCTTCGCCATTGATCTAAAGTGCCAGGTTTAGTTTTATAAGGAAGTGGATAAATTATTTTATCTTTCTGTTTTCTAAGCCAGCGGACTCTTTCCAGATCTATATCTGCATAATATACTCCTGTTTTCTTTTCTTCCAAAATTATTTCTTCTGGAGATGTTACCATAGCCAGTCCTTCTTCCACTCCAAAAATATTTTGAGTAGTAACATTATAGGCCAAATTTTCTATGGCCCGGGCAAAAATTAAAGTTCTCCAGGTAGGATTAAGATCAACCTTTACTCCCCCGGCCGGCATAAATAAAATTTCCGCCCCTTTTAGAGCTAATATCCTGGCCAATTCCGGGACATAAACTTCACTACACATCAAAATTCCAATTTTACCAAACTCTGTTTCAAAAACAGGTAATTCATCTGCTTCTTCATAATCTAAATCCCAGAACTTTCCTCCAGGATAGGCCCAGGGACCGGGCGGTGTAGTCCTTCTATATTTACCTACTATCTCTCCATCTCTATTAATTATTACCATGACAATATTATGTTTTTCTGGATCTTTAATAGATTTTTCTGCTGTTCCTGCTAAAATATATACTGATTTTTCTTTTGCTTTTTTCTGTAAGGCCGGAATTGGTGTCCAATCAACTGGTTTCCGCCAGGGCCCTGGATAAGTTTCTGGCAGACAGATTATATCTGCCTTATTTTCTGATGCTTCATCTATATAATTTAATGCTGACTTTAAATTTTTTTCATTCACATCATTTTCTTTACCAAAATAAGTTTTAGGCTGGACTAAAGCTAATTTAAAAGTCATAATTCTCCCTTCTTTTTATCCTCCTGAAATAAATACAGCAAATGTAAGTCTATCTCCATCTTTAACTTCTGTTTCTAATCCACTTTTCATTGCAATACTCAAACCATTAAGCAAAATTACAATTTGTTTTTTAATATTTTCACCCTCTATCACCTGCTCATAAAAATCCTTTCCCCATCTTCTTTTTAATATCTGCAAAATTTCTCTGACTTTTAATTTTTCATATTCTTCAAATTGTACTTCTTTGCCAGCAGTAGATAAATAATCCTGCAAAATCCCTAAACTGGAGATTTCTATTTTCAAGTAACCACTCCCCTTTTAACCTCCTAATAATAATCTTGGTAAAAATAGTGAAATTTGAGGTACAAAAGTAATTAACATCAGAATAATTAAGTTAATTATTATAAAGGGTAAAATTCCACTCACAATCCTTTCATAACCTATATCAAAAGCTCCAGTGGCCACAAAAATATTTAATCCAAATGGAGGAGTAATCATTCCAATTGAGAGGTTAAGAACTATTATCATACCAAAGTGAATTGGATCAATACCTAATACTCTGGTTAAAGGATAAACAAGTGGGGTTAAAACAATAATAGCTGAATTAGGATCAATAAACATTCCAGCAATTAAGAATACTACATTTAATAATAATAGAATTACAATATTATTTGCTCCACTCAATAAACTTACAACCATTTGTGGTAACTGTCCAATAGTCATAACCCAGGAAATAATAGACCCGGCAGCAATTAAAATCATAATCATGGCAATGGTATTTCCTGCCTTACAGGATATTTCAAATAATTCTTTAACACTAATATCCTTATAAATAACCATTTCTACAAAAGCAGCATAAGCTACAGAAACTCCGGCAGCTTCAGTTGGAGTAAAAACACCTGAGTAAATACCACCAATAATTATAACCGGTAAACCAAGGGCCCAGACACCTTCTTTTAGAGCATCCCATACTTCTTTTAAGGTAGCTCTTTCTTCTAAAACTATATCGTGTTTTTTAGCATAAATATAACTATAAATCATAAAACCTAATCCCAGTAAGATACCTACTCCCAGACCGGCAATAAAAAGATTAGCAATTGAATTTCCAGTTAATATAGCATAAAGGACCATAGCAATTCCAGGAGGAACAAGCATTGCTATACTACTACTGGAAAGAATAAGCCCCATAGAAAATTTTTCTCCATAATCTGATTTAGTTAAAGCCGGGTACACAATACTTCCGATCGCAACAACCGCAGCCGCTCCAGCTCCAGAAATTGCCCCAAAAATCATACAGGTTACAACTGTAGTTAAAGCCAGACCACCAGGGAGATGGCCAACAAGAGTTTTAGCTAATTTTATTAATCTCTCACCTATCTCTCCTTCAGAAACGATCTGGGCAGCCAGTAGAAAAAATGGTATTGCAAGTAAACTAAATTTATTAACTCCACCAATTCCTCTTTGAATTAATATCAGGGGGTCCATTGGAAAAAAACTAACTAAAGTAATTAAACCAGTTGCCATTAAATTCAAAAATATCGGTAAGCCCATTATTAAAAAACCGAACAATAAACTTAATAATAATATGGCCATTTTAATCCTCCTCTTCCAATTTTATATATAAATTTTACTCTATTTGTTTTCTATTTAAAGTGTATCCTGTATTTCATTACTTTTAGATCTAATATTAATAATAAAAATGTGTAAAAAATTCTTTGCCATTAATATTGCTCCTACCGGTACTCCTAAATAAACCCAATACATTGGCAGACCGATTGTAGGACTTATCTGTCCCCTACTATAAATTTTTAGCACAATTTGCATACCGTAATTAGTTAAAAGCAAACTCATAACAACTCCAAACATATTTATTAACAAAAATAATTTTTTCTTATATTTAGGTGGAAATCTATTAAAAACTACATCCATAGTAACATGACTTCCATTTCTGACACACATACTTGCGCCAACAAAAGTTATCCAGATTAAAACATAACGTGATAATTCTTCAGCCCAGACAAATGAGTTCCCAAAACTTCGGGCCACTACATTAATAAATATAATCGCAGTTGTAAATAATAATCCTAAACCCACTACAATTCTTTCAAAGTTATTTAAAATTTTATTTACAGTAGAAAAAATCATTCATTTTCCCTCCTTTAAAACAAAATTGCTATTATAGTATTATTTTATTCCCCCTTACCTTAAAACTATTAAGATAAGGGGGGGAGTACTATTTATTTGTTTAAGTTTATTTCATTTCCCTTTATTCCATTTCTGCTTCAAGGGCATTTACTAATTCCTCAGCTTCTTCTCCATATTTTTCAATATAGAAATCTTTAACTGCTTCTGATTTTTCTATAAATTCCTGTCTCTGTTCTTCAGTTAATTCAATTACCTCTATTCCGGATGCTTTCATTTCTTCAAGATAATTTTCTTCATTTTCCATTATTCTTGCTTCACAGACATCTCTACCATCTCTTACCGCCTGTTCTATTACCTTTTGAATATCAGATGGTAATCCTTCAAACCAGGATTTACTTACCATAATAACCTGATCAAGCAAACCATGTTTAGAAAGTGTTAGATAATCCTGAACTTCATAAAATTTCATATCATAATTTGTAGTAATTGGGTTATCCTGCCCATCAATAGCTCCAGTCTGTAAGGCACTATAAGTTTCAGAAAATGGCATTGTAATTGGTTTTGCACCATATACCTCATACATTTCAACCTGAACTGGAGAAGGCATAGAACGAACTTTCATTCCTTCAAAATTACTTACTTGATTTAAAGGTTTACCATCAGAAGTAAACTGCTTATATCCTGTATGCCAGAGACTAAGTGAAAGTAATCCTTTTTCTTCAGTAGTTGCCAATACCTTAGACATTGCTTCACTTCTTTCCAGTGCTAACAATTCTTCCTTATCTGCTGGATAAAAGAAAGGTAAGTCAAGAATTGTAACTAAAGGCTGAAATCCACCTAAGAAAGCTGATGGAAGAATACTCATTTCAAGTGCTCCCACCTGAAGTGATTCAATTTGTTCTCTCCCACTACCAAACTGAGAAGCAGGATAAATCTGAACAGCCACTTTTCCACCTGTTAATTCTTCTACTACTCTCTTAATTTCTTCTGCACCTTTATGACGGGCACTATCAGGCATAGCTGCATGAGCTATTTTCATTGTATAGTCTGCTGCTTCCACCTTTGCTTCAAAAAGACTGCTAAAAGAAAAACTAAAAACTAAGACTAAAGCCAAGACCATGATCAAAGATTTCTTAAGCATTTTTTATTCCTCCTCTAATTTTTTACTACTTATTTTTAGTTACTCTATTGGATTTTCCAGTTCACCAATTCCATCTATATGCAATTTCATTTGATCTCCTGATTTCATATAGGCTCCTCTTTTTACACCATCATCTCTTTCATAAGGATCAGCTCCTAATTCAGTATCTGAGCCAAGGGCCGGTCCACCAGGTGTTCCAGAAGCAATAACAAAACCTGGCTGTAAAGTCATAAACTGTGAATAATAACTTACAAGTTGAGGTACTTTCCAGATTAAGTTTTTAGTATTATTATTCTGTCTTAATTCACCACTTACCCAGGTTTTTAAATCAAGACTGCTAACATCATTTAATTCATCAGTGGTTACTATCCAGGGGCCAAGAGGACAGCCAGTATCATAATTTTTTCCTTCTCCAAATCTCAGTTGAAAATTAGATTCTCCCCAGGGTATAACCTGTCTACTGCGGGCTGATATATCATTTACAATTGTATAACCAAAAATATAATCAAATGCTTCTTCCTCAGGAATAAATCTTCCCTCTTTTTTGATCACAATTCCTAATTCTACTTCATAATCATATTTTTCAGTTACTCTACTTTCATATTCAACTGCTTTTTTAGGACCAATAACACAATTAGGAGCTTTTAAGAAAAATTCAACTTCAGTTGGTTTAGATCTCTTTGTCTCTTCTAAGTGATCATCAAAGTTGGCTCCCCCACAAATTATTATTTTGGGCATAATTGGTGCCTCAAGTTCTAATTTTTCTAGATCAACGCCATTAAAATAATTTGGATTTTTTTCAATAAAATCACTACCTTCTTTTAAGGCCTGATAAGCTTTATCACCTCCCTTTATTAGTTTTACAGTATTATCTGGTATTCTTACCTTAGCTATTTTTTCTGCCAAATTATTACCTTTATTTTTTAGAAATTCACAATAACCTTTACGCAAATCATATACTTTCTCATCTATAACTGTACCTAATCTAGATTTTTTTCCATCATTAAAACTAACTAATCTCAATTACTTCACCTCCTTATAATCCACTACCGGGTTCTCAATTTTACCTATATTTTCGATTTCACAACTTACCCTATCACCGGGCTTTAACTGCACTGGATTTTCTCTCATATCTTTTATGACAGGAATACCTTCATCATCTGTACCAAAAACCACCCCGGCTGGGTTACCGGTAGAAATTAAGATTTCCGGTTTCATAGTAAAAAATGTAGAACAATAACTTGCAAATTCTTTAACACTTCTAAGAAGTTCAGAAGTATTACTTTCGACTACTAATTCATCATTAATATATTTCTTTAATTTTAAATTTTCTGGATTTTTAATTTCATCTTTTGTTACTACCCAGGGGCCTAAAGGAGCTGAATTATCAAAAGATTCACCTTCACCATATCTAACATGAAACATCGTTCCTTCCCATCCGACCTGTAGTTTATCTAGAGAATAAACATCAGTTAAAATAGTATAACCAAAAACATGATCCATTATTTCATCTTCTTCTAAGAATCTTCCTTTTTCTCCTATTACCAGAGCTAATTCTGGTTCACAATCGATTCTACCTGTATGATCACCTTCATAATAGATTTCTTCACCAGGATCTATTATTGTATGAGATGATTTTAAATAAAATTCAATATAATCATACATCTCTTTATTTGTTGGGTCTTCTAACTCAGGGCCAGCACACATAATCGTTTTAGGTTGATATGGTTTTAGTATTTTGACATCTTCCAAATTATAGAATATAAATTCTTCATTAATCCCCAATTTATCTTTTGCAGAATCTTTTACATATTCAAAACCGGTTCTGGCTGCTTCCCAGGCTTCTTTCCCTGATTCCAAAAATTCCAGAAAGTCATTAGGAATTAAAGCTCTGGCCATTTCATCTGCCTGTCCATCCCCTTCTTCTTTCTCTAAATATAGTGCATAGGCTCTTTGCACATCTACTAAATGATTATCTTTTAAAGCTCCTATTCTTTCTTTTCCATTAAATTTAAAAGTACCATATTTCATTATACCCCTCCTTTCCTCTTTATCATTTATTTATTTTCTTTTTTG
>DATFIM010000101.1 GCA_035270125.1 Halanaerobiales bacterium
GGTTATGATGATATGCCAATCTGTATGGCAAAAACTCAGAATTCCATTTCAGATAATCCAAAACTAAAAGGTAGACCTGAAGGATTTACAGTATCAGTAAGAGAGATAAACCTTTCAGCAGGAGCAGGATTCCTTGTACCATTAACAGGACCTGTAATGACAATGCCTGGTTTACCAAAAAGACCATCAGCAGAAGATATAGATGTTGATGAAGATGGTAAGATTACCGGTTTATTCTAAATTGAATTAACTTATTTCATCTCCTGAGATAAAACAATCTCAGGAGATGATTTACATTTAATATATTTTTAAAGGCAGGTGAAGATTATGGAAAAGATAAAAATTAATGAAATTGAAGATCTTAAAATTGGACATGCTGATAATAAAAAAGGGATAACAGGATGTAGTGTTTTTTTATTTGAAAAAGGTGCTGTAGCTGGAGTTGATATACGAGGTGGTGCACCCGGAACTAGAGAAACAGCGCTATTGAAACCAGATAAACTTGTTGATAAAATTCATGCAATTATGCTTGCTGGAGGTAGTGCTTTTGGTTTAGATGCTGCTTCTGGTGCAGTTAAATATTTAGAGGAAAATGGAATTGGTTTTAAAACTGGAGCGGCTAGAGTTCCAATTGTAAGTTCTTCAATTTTATATGATTTAGAAATTGGAAGTTCTGAGATACGACCTGATATTGATATGGGATATCAAGCCTGTCTAAATGCTTCTAAAGATGCTTTTTCAAATGGTAATATTGGTGCGGGAATGGGAGCAACTATTGGAAAAATAGCAGGACCGGATCAAATGATGAAAGGTGGTTTGGGTACTGTTGCCTATAAAATGGGAGACTTAAAAATAGGAGCTGCTGTTGCAGTTAACTCATTAGGAGATATTATAAATCCTCATACTGGAGAAATAATAGCTGGAGTATTAAACAAAAATAAAAATTCTTTTTTGGATACAGAAGAACTTTTTTATGAAAATTATAAAAAAAATAATAATATTTTTGGAACAAATACTTCCTTAGGTGTGGTTATTACCAATGCTAAATTGTCTAAAGTTGAAGCAAATAAAATTGCTACTAAAGCACATAATGGTTATGCTTTAACTATGTCACCTGCTCATACTGATTTTGATGGTGATACAATTTTTGTAGCATCTACTTCAAAAATAAATGTAGATATTAATACACTCAACCTTCTGGCAGTAAAGGTTGTAAAAGAAGCTGTTTTAAATGCGATAAAATCAGCTGATACTATTGATGGAGTAATTTCTATGAATGATTTAAAAAATAATTTTTAAGGAGATAAAAATGGATGAGAATTCTTTATTAGCAAATAAAATAGAAGAAAGTTTAGATACAGAAATTATTGGCAAAAAAATATATTATTATTCTCAGGTGAATTCTACTAATAAAATAGCTTCTGAATTAGCAAAATATGGTGCTAATGAAGGTACGGTTGTTATTGCAGAAAAGCAAAGTGGTGGTCGGGGTAGAAGAGGAAGAACATGGCATTCTTCTGATGAGGGTTTGTGGTTTTCAATAATCATTAGACCTGAAATAAAAATTAATGAAAGTCATTTTTTAACAATTAATGCCTCATTAGCTATCTATTATGCATTAAAAGGACTTGGAATTGAAAGTGAAATAAAATGGCCTAATGATATATTATATAAAGATAAAAAAATATGTGGAATTTTATCTGAAATGAACAGTTCTTCTCAAAAATTAAATTACATTGTAACCGGTATTGGAATCAATGTAAATCAAGAAAAATTTCCCAACCAAATAAAAGAAAAAGCTATTTCATTATATAATATACTTGGGAATAAAGTTGATCAGATTGAATTGCTAAAAGATATTCTTTTTTACTTTGAAAATTTCTATTTTAGATTTTTAAGTGGAGAAAAAGAAAAATTATTAGATGAATGGAAAAATAAGATTTCACTTTTAGGAAAAGAAGTTACAGTGAAAAGTGATGGAAAAAAATATCAGGGAAAAGCAGTAGATATTGCCAAAGATGGTAGATTGGTATTATTAACTGACAAATCTGAAAAAATAAAATTTTGGGCAGGGGACACCAGTGTTCGGAAATAACTTTGAAAATAAACTAATATTTCATTAAAACTCGGGCTAAATCTCGAGTTTTTTTAATTAAGTTGATAATAAGTTATACATATAATATAATATGGTCGGAAACAGAGAATAGAGTTTTATAAGAATTAGGAAGGTGAAAATAAAAAATGATTTTAGCTATTGATGTTGGAAATACAAACACTGTATTAGGTATTTATAAAGATGGGGAAATGATAGCTCATTGGAGAATATCTACAGATAAAGATAAAACTGTAGATGAATATGGTATACTTTTGAAAAACCTTTTTTCAGTTGAAAATATTGATACTAAAAATGTTAAAGATATTATTATTTCCAGTACTGTACCACCAATTGTTACAGTTTTAGAACAGGCCAGTCGTGAGTATTTTGGTCATTTTCCTTTAGTAATAGGACCTGGAGTAAAAACAGGTATGAATATAAAAATGGATAATCCTCGTGAAGTCGGTGCTGATAGAATCGTAAATGCAGTTGGAGCATATCAAAAGTATAAAGGACCTTTGATAATAGTTGATTTTGGAACAGCAACCAGTATTGATGCAGTTTCTGAAAATGGAAATTTTATAGGAGGAGCTATAGCTCCTGGAATTGGTATTTCTACTGAAGCTTTATTCAACTATGCTGCTAAATTACCTAGAATTGAACTTAAAAAACCAGATAAAGCAATAGGAAAAAATTCAATAATGGCAATGCAATCTGGAATAATATATGGCTTTGTTGGTCAAACTGAAGCATTAATCAAAAAATTCAAAGAAGAATTGAGCCAGGATAGTACTGTTGTAGCTACTGGTGGATTAGTTAACTTAATTGCACCAGAAACTAAAATGATAGATAGAGTTGAACCATTTTTAACTTTAGAAGGATTATATTATATTGCTAAATTGAATGGTATTGAAGGGTGATAATTTGTGAAGATAGGTAAAATAAAAATAAAAACCCCAATTCTGATTGCCCCTATGGCAGGGGTAACTGATTATCCTTATAGAAAAATATTGAGAGATATGGGAGCAGAATTGCTTTATACTGAAATGGTAAGTGCAAAAGGGTTAGTACATGGAAATCAAAAAACAGAAGAATTGATTAATTTAGATAAAAAAGGGTATAATGGAGTTCAAATCTTCGGTTCAGATCCGAAAATTATGAGTAAAGCAGCTAATATAGTAGAAAGAGATTATGAACCAGATTTAATAGATTTAAATTTAGGTTGTCCTGCCCCCAAAATCGTAAAAAATGATTATGGATCAGCTTTAATGAAATATCCTGAACTTACAGGTAATATAGTTAATGAAGTAAACAAAGCTACTAAAATACCGATAACTGTAAAAATGAGAAAAGGTTGGGATCAAGATCATATAAATGCAGTTGAAATTGCAAAAATTTGTGAAAAAAATGGAGCAAAGGCAGTTACGGTTCATGGTAGGACAAGAGAAGAATTTTATAGTGGAAAAGCTGATTGGTCAATTATTAAAAAAACAAAAAAAGCTGTAAATATTCCTGTGATCGGTAATGGAGATATTTTTTCGGTAAAAGATGCTAATAATATGTTTGAAGAAACTAATTGTGATGGAATTATGTTAGCTAGAGGTATTCAGGGTAATCCCTGGTTGCTAAAAAAAATTATATTTAAATATAAAAAAGATAATGATATTAATGATCCGAATTATGAAGATATAATTGATTTAGCTTTAAAGCATCTTGAGATAGCTGTTAATTATTATGGAGAGAAAAGAGCTATTCCACTAATGCGTAAGCATGTAAGTTGGTATCTTAAAGGTTTGCCTCATTCTTCAAAAATTAAAGATAAAATAAATAGATTAAAAACTAAAGAAAAAGTACAAAAAGTTTTAAATGAGTATATATTATTATTAAAAGACAGGAATAATGTTATATAATACTTGTTATTTCTTGACAAATATAATTTGGTAAATTATAATAATTAATAATTGTAAAGAATAAATTAGTGTCAGCTTGGATTGCTTGACGCTAATTTTGATATTAAAGCATATAAAATGATGTTAATTATCATCGTTTATAAATAATCAAATCATAAAAGGGGTAGAAATTTATGGCTAATGAAACTAAAGAAGTTGTTTTAACAGAAGAGGGTTATGAAAAATTAGAAGAGGAATTGGACTATCTTGTTAATGAGAAAAGACGAGAAGTTGCTAAAAGAATCAAAGTTGCAAGAGAATTTGGAGATATTAGTGAGAATTCTGAGTATGATGATGCCAAAAATGAACAGGCATTTGTTGAGGGACGTATTCAAGAAATAGAAAATATGTTACGAAATGCAAAAGTCATTAAAGATGAAGAAGTTGATGACCACACAGTTAATGTTGGAACTACGGTAAAAATTAAAGATTTAGATGATGAGGATATTTATACTTATACTCTTGTAGGTTCAGCTGAATCGGATCCACTGAAAAATAAAATTTCAAATGAATCGCCGATCGGTAAAAATTTAATTGGACATAAAATAGGCGATCAGGTAGAAGTTGAAGTACCATCAGGAACAATGAACTATGAAGTTTTATCAATTGAAAAGACAAATAAATAAATATGGGAAGAAAGAGGGATATTTATGGAAGAAATGAATAAGTTGATGCAACAACGCCGAGAAAAATTAGAAGAATTGCGAGAACTAGATATAAAAGCTTATGGCAAAAAATATGAAATATCTCATCATGCAGAAGATATTACTGAAAATTTTGAAGAACTTAAAGGTGAGAAAGTTAGACTTTCCGGTCGTTTAATGGCAATTAGAACTCATGGGAAAGCTACTTTTGCAGATTTGATGGATATAACAGGAAGAATTCAACTCTTTGTTTCATATAATAAAGTTGGAGAAGAAAATTATGAATTATTTAATGACTTAGATATTGGAGATATTGTAGGGCTTGAAGGAGAAGTATTTAAGACAAATCGCGGACAAATCTCTGTTAATTTAGATAATTTTAAACTTTTAAGCAAATCACTTCGTCCTTTACCTGAAAAGTTTCATGGTTTAAAAGATAAGGACTTACGTTATAGACAAAGAGCACTTGATTTAATAGTTAATCCAGAAGTTAAAGATACATTTATGAAAAGAAGTAAAATAATAAAAGAGTTTAGAAAGTACTTAGAAGATAAAGATTTCTTAGAAGTTGAAACTCCAATGCTTCATCCAATTCCAGGAGGAGCCAGTGCTAAACCTTTTGTGACTCATCATAATGCCTTAGATATGGATTTATATTTAAGGATAGCTCCTGAATTACATCTAAAAAGATTGATTGTAGGTGGATTTGAAAGAGTTTATGAAATAAATCGTAATTTCAGAAATGAAGGAATGTCCTATAAACACAATCCGGAGTTTACTACAATGGAGCTATATCAGGCCCAGGCTGATTACCACGATATGATGGACATTACAGAAGATATTATTGTAAATGCTGCTGAAGAAGTTTTAGGTACAACTAAAATAAAGTATGAAGATAAAGAAATTGATTTTGCTCCACCCTGGAATAGAATGACTATGATTGAATCAATCAAAAAATATACTGATATTGATTTTAATAAAATTGATAGTGATGAAGAAGCACAAAAAATAGCTGATGAACTTGAATTAGAAATAGAAGGAGAAAAAACTAGAGGTAAAATAATTAATGCTGTTTTTGAAGAAAAAGTTGAAGATAATCTAATTCAGCCTACTTTTATAACTGATTATCCAATAGAAGTTTCTCCTTTAGCGAAAAAACATGAAGATGATCCGAGATTAACATATAGATTTGAAGCATTTATAAATAGTTGGGAAATCGCAAATGCTTTTACTGAGTTAAATAATCCTATTGAACAAAGGAAACGTTTTGAACAACAATTAAGAGAACGTGATTTAGGAGATGAAGAAGCTCAGGTATTAGATGAAGATTTTGTAAAGGCACTTGAATATGGAATGCCTCCTACTGGTGGTTTAGGCATAGGAATTGATAGATTGGTTATGATTTTGACTGATTCTAGTTCAATTAGAGATGTAATTTTATTCCCAACAATGCGTCCAAAAAATGATGAATAAGATAATTTCCAGGTATTAAATATGATTATTATGAGACAGGAGGCATTTTTTGCTTTCTGTCTTTTTTTATGTTATTTATTATAATATTTATTTTTTAAAGATGATTTGATAAAATTATAGTAGAAATTAAAGGAGGGTTATTAGTGTTTTTTCAGAAAAAGGTAAAAACAAAAGACCGTGTTGAATTAGTTGATATTACTAAAAAAGTCAAGAAATTAGTGGAAGATCAATCTATTAAATCAGGTATATTAGTTATTAATATTCCTCACACTACAGCAGGAGTAACTATAAATGAAAATGCTGATCCAAGTGTTAAAAAAGATATTGTAAATGAGTTAAATAAAGTTATTCCTTTTAACGATAATTATAATCATCTTGAGGGTAATTCAGCGGCTCATATAAAAAGCAGTATTATCGGATCTGATCAGATAATTATTATAGAAAATGGAAAATTGCAGCTTGGAAGATGGCAGGGAATCTTTTTTTGTGAATTTGATGGCCCTCGTAATAGAAAAATGAATTTTAAAATAATAGAAAGCTAAAAAATATCCTATATGCCCTTGACAGAGGCAGATAAAAATGATACAGTATAAACTGTCGCGTTAAGGAGCAGCCCTTAAAAGCCGGTAAAAAAGAGGCTAAATATAAGGGAAAATAACCTTGACAAAACAGAGATTAGATGATATGATGATTAATGCGTCAAATTATGAAGCGCCGTTTTTTACGCGCTTTTTTAAAACAAGAGAACCTTGAAAAGTGAACAGCAAGCCAACGTTAATTTCAATTAATGATTAAGAGCCAAAAGCTCAAACT
>DATFIM010000102.1 GCA_035270125.1 Halanaerobiales bacterium
GCGATACAGATATGTACATATCACACCGCAGGGATAAAAGCCCAGACGGGGAGGTTCTACTCTTAGTGTAGTAGAGTCTTCCTGTCTGGGTTTTTTCTATTTTATTAAAAAGTAATTGCAGGAGGTAAAAATTTGAATAAAAAGGATAAAAGCAAACAAAAAATTGGAATTATCGGTGGCGGACAATTGGGTAAAATGATGATTTTGGAAGCTAAAAAAATGGGATTTTATGTTAGTATTTTGGATCCAACTAAAGAATGTCCGGCAGATAGTATTGCTGATGAACATCTAGTAGCTGATTTTGATGACCATCAGGCGATTAGAAAATTAGCAGAGAAAACGGATATTTTAACTTATGAGTTTGAACATATTGGAGTAGAAATTTTAAAAGAATTGGAAGCTGAGGGATATAATATTTATCCGACAGCTCATAGTCTGGAGATTATACAAAACAAATTTAATCAAAAAACAGTTTTAAAAGATGATAAGATAGCAGTTCCAGATTTTAAAAAAGTAGATAATTTAGATGATATAAAGAAGGGAGCTAAAGAATTTGGTTATCCCTTAATGTTAAAAAGTTGTACTGGAGGTTATGATGGTAAGGGTAATTATTTAATAAAAGATGAAAAAAAGGTTGAGGAAGCTTTTAATGATTTAGGGTCTGGTAAAACACCCCTTATGGTAGAAAGATATATACCATTTAAAAAAGAAATATCAATTATTGCTGCCAGAGCTCTTAATGGAGATATGGAGGTTTATCCAATAGGAGAAAATGACCACAAAAATAATATATTATATGAAACAAAAGTTCCAGCAGAGATTTCTGATAAGTTAAAAAATGAAGCAGAAGATTTCGCTAAAGAAGTATTGGAAGTTTTTGAAGGAGTAGGAATTTTTTGTGTTGAAATGTTTGTTACTGAAGATAATGAACTTTTAGTAAATGAAATAGCTCCCAGACCTCATAATTCTGGTCACTATTCTATTGAGGGTTGTGTTACCTCTCAATTTGAACAACATATAAGAGCTATTGCTGATTTACCCTTAGGTGATCCTTCTTTAATTAAACCTTCAGTTATGAGAAATATTCTTGGTTCAGGAAAGAAAGGTAAAGCTAAGGTTGTTGGTTTTGAATCAGCTCTGGAAGTTAAAGGTGCTAAAGTTCATATTTATAATAAAAAGATGGCCCGTCCTGGAAGAAAGATGGGACATTTAACTGTTACAGCTGATAATCTTAATGAGGCAGCCCAAAAAGCTTATAAAGCAAGTGAATTAATAGATATTAAAGGATAAAAATTAATATTCAGGAGGTTAAAAAATGGATAACAAGGTAGGTATTATTATGGGAAGTGATTCTGACCTTCCCATTATGAAGGAAGCAGCTGAGATTTTAGATGATTTTAATCTTGACTATGAATTAACAGTAGTTTCAGCTCATAGGACTCCAGAAAGATTATATAATTATGCTGAAAATGCAGAAGAGGAAGGTTTTGATGTAATTATAGCTGGAGCGGGTGGAGCAGCTCATCTGCCAGGGATGGTAGCAGCGATAACTTCTTTACCAGTTATAGGAGTTCCAATAAAAACTTCTAAACTTAGTGGTCTTGATTCACTTTATTCAATAGTTCAAATGCCAGGTGGAGTTCCAGTAGCTACAGTAGCAATTAATGGAGCAAAAAATGCTGCTTTACTTGCTATTGAAATGTTAAGTATTGCTAATGTAGATTTGAGAAATAAATATAAAGAATATAAAGATAGTATGGAAAAAGAAGTACAGAAAACAGCAGCTAGAGTAGAAAAGATGGGATATAAAGATTATCTAGAAAAATATGATAAATAATAATAAATTTAGAGAGGAAGATAAGATGGAACGTAATATTTTTGAAAATATTAGCCCCTTAGATCATAGGTATTCTTTGAGAGATGATGAATTTGATGCCTATCAGGATTATTTTTCTGAGGAAGCAAAGGTTAAATATCAGGCAAAAGTAGAAGAGGTTCTTGTAAGAACCCTTGCTGAAAGAGGAATCTGTTCAAAAGAAATCGCTGATGAAGTAGAATCTGCTGTTTCAGAAATAGAGGCAGAAGAGGTCTATCAGGAGGAAAAAAAGACTAAACATAATATTAGAGCCTTAGTAAATTGTATTCAAGAAAAGGTAAGTGAAGAAGCCAAACCATATGTTCATTTTACCACAACTTCTTTTGATATAGTCGATACAGCTAATGTTTTACGTTTAAAAGAAGCAACCAATGGACTGCTTTTACCAACCTTAAAAAGTCTTGAAAAGAAGTTGATTGAAATTGCAGAAAGAGAAAAAGAAACTGTGCAAATCGGAAGAACCCATGGCCAGGCTGCAGTCCCTATTACTTTTGGATTTACTATAGCTGAATATGTGAGTAGATTAGGAGAGAGAATAGAAGCTATTGCTAATTCTGCAACTAAATTAAGAGGGAAAATTTCAGGAGCAGTTGGAGCTTATAATGCCAGTTCTCTCTTTTTTGATGACCCGGAAGATTTTGAAAAACAGGTTCTTTCTCACCTTGGTTTAAAAGCAGGAGAGTATTCAACTCAGATTATAATGCCAGAAAGTGTTACTGATTATGTTCACACCTTAATTTCTACGTTTGGAGTACTTGCAAATTTCAGTGATGATATGCGTCATTTACAGAGAAGTGAAATAGGAGAAGTTGGTGAACATTTTTCCAAAGATCAGGTTGGTTCTTCTACAATGCCTCATAAAAGAAATCCAATTAATTATGAAAATGTAAAAAGTATGTGGAAAAAATTCATGCCACAGATGGTCACCTTATATCAGGATCAAATTTCTGAACATCAACGTGATTTGAGTAATTCTGCTTCTTCTCGATTTATTCCAGAAGTAATTGTTGCTTTAATGTTGTCAACAAATAGGCTGATAAGGGTAACGGAAAAATTGGTGGTTGATCAAAAAAATATTGCTGAAAATTTTGCTAAATATAAAGAAATGGTAGTAGCAGAACCACTATATATTTTGTTAGCATCTTATGGACATCCTGATGCTCATGAAGCTGTTAGAAAGTTGACTCTTAAAGCTGAGGAAAGTGGAAAACCTTTGAGAAAATTAGTAAAAGAGGAAGAAAGTTTAAAAAGATATTTAGATAAATTTAATGATAAACAGTGGGAACTTTTATTAAATCCAGAGAAATATATTGGAATAGCAGTAGAAAAAACTGAAAAGATAACTACTAAGTGGAGTGGTAAATTAAATTTATAAGAGGAGGGTATTTTAATGAAAAAGGTGAAAATGATTTATGAGGGAAAAGCAAAAAAATTATATAAAACTTATAAAGATGATCAATTGATTTGTGAATTTAAAGATGATGCTACTGCTTTTGATGGCGAAAAAACAGGTCAGATTAAGAAAAAGGGAGAAATGAATGCTGAATTAACAAAAATATTCTTTGAAATGCTTGAAGAAAAAGGTATATCCACTCATTTAATCAAAAAAATTAATAAAACTGATTTGCTTATTAAAAATTTAGAAATAATTCCTGTAGAAGTAGTTATGCGCAATAAAGCTGCTGGAAGCCTTGCTGAAAGACTGGGAAAAGAAGAAGGTAGTAAAATGGCTGAACCTATTTTAGAATTTTATTATAAAAGTGATGAATTGGGAGATCCAATGTTAAATAAAAATCATATTTTTGCAGAAAATCTTGCTACTGAAGAAGAAATAACTAAAATTAGTGAATTAGCTTATAAAATAAATAAACATCTAAAAGAATATTTAGCTGCTAAAAATATTGATTTAATTGATTTTAAGTTAGAATTTGGCAAAGATGAAAAAGGAAAAATATACCTTGCTGATGAAATTACACCAGATACCTGTCGTCTCTGGGATATTGAAACTCAAAAAAGACTTGATAAAGATCGTTTTCGTAGAGATCTAGGTGAAGTAGAAGAAGCCTATCAGGAAATCATGAAAAGAATTAAAGGATAGTTAATATCTGCCTTCTTAAATGAGAGGGCAGATTTCGTATTTTAATAAAAATTAAAAGGAGAGATATAGATGAAGTGGGAGATAAAAGTTGAAACTAAATTAAAAGAAAGTATTCTTGATCCACAGGGCCAGGCAGTTTCTTCGGGATTGGAGGCCTTAGGTTATAAAAATGTTTCAGATGTACATGTTGGTAAATATATGGAATTAACTGTTGATGATATCGATAATAGAGAAGAAGTTAAAAAACAGGTTGATGAAATGTGTCAAAGACTTCTGGCCAATCCTGTTATTGAAGATTATAGTTTTCAAATTGAAGAGGTGGAAAAATAATGCGCTTTGCAGTAATAACTTTTCCTGGATCTAATTGTGATCAGGACTGCTATCATGTCACAGATAATATTTTTGGAATAGAGACCGATATGCTCTGGTATGAGGATGAAGTTGAACTTAGTAATTATGATTGTGTAATCTTACCTGGTGGATTTTCTTATGGAGATTATTTAAGATCAGGGGCAATTGCTCGTTTTGCTCCTTTGATGGATAAAGTGATTGAATATGCCAATAACGGCGGCCTTGTTCTGGGTATCTGTAATGGATTTCAAATATTACTGGAAGCCGGACTTCTACCAGGAGCGATGAAGGTAAATAATAATTTGAAATTTGTCTGTAAAGATATTGCTCTTGAGGTAGTCAATGGAGAAAATCCTTTTACAAATCAAACCCAAAAAGGTGAAAAGATAATTTTGCCTGTTGCTCATGGGGAAGGAAATTATTATATTGATGATAAAGGATTGGTTGATTTAAAGAAAAATGACCAGATTGTACTTCGTTATCTAAATGATGAAGAAAATCCCAATGGATCAGTTGATAATATAGCAGGTATTTGTAATAAAGAAGGAAATATATTTGGACTTATGCCCCATCCAGAAAGAGCTGCAGAGAAAATTTTGGGATCAAAAACAGCTGATGGATATAAGATATTTGCTTCAATTATAAAATATTTAGAAGAAAATAGTTCTAATAAAAGAGGTGAAAAGATTGAGTCATAAAGATTGGGAAAAAGAAGGGCTAACAAAAGCAGAGTATGAAATGATAGTTGAGTTATTGGGAAGAGAGCCAAATAGAGCTGAACTGGGAATGTATGGAGTAATGTGGTCTGAACACTGCAGTTATAAAAATTCGAAACCAGTACTAAAAAAGTTTCCAACTGCAGGAGAACAGGTTATTCAGGGCCCAGGTGAAAATGCAGGTATTATTGATATTGGTGATAATCAGGCAATTTCTTTTAAAATAGAAAGTCATAATCACCCTTCAGCGATTGAACCATATCAGGGTGCAGCCACCGGCGTTGGCGGAATTATAAGAGATATTTTTACAATGGGAGCAAGACCAATTGCCAGCCTTAACTCACTTCGTTTTGGTGAACTTGATGATGAACATGTTCGTTTTTTATTTGATGGTGTAGTTGAAGGAATAGCAGGCTATGGAAACTGTATTGGAATTCCAACTGTTGGTGGAGAAGTATATTTTTCAGATTCATATAAAGAAAACCCACTGGTTAATGCGATGAGTGTTGGTTTAATGGACCAGGAAGATATTTCTACTGGAACAGCTAAAGGTGTAGGTAATCCAGTTATGGTCGTTGGTGCTACTACCGGTCGTGATGGAATCCAGGGAGCAAGTTTTGCTTCTGATGAACTAACTGAAGAATCTGAAGAAGATAGACCTGCTGTCCAGGTAGGAGATCCATTTATGGAAAAATTATTATTGGAAGCTTCCCTTGAGCTAATAAAAACAGGAGCACTGGTAGGTATTCAGGATATGGGAGCAGCCGGACTTACAAGTTCATCCTGTGAGATGGCTTCCCGTGGTGGAGCCGGTATCGAATTTGATATAGATTCAGTACCTAAACGAGAAGAAGGAATGACTCCTTATGAAGTGCTTTTATCAGAATCACAGGAGAGGATGTTAGTTGTTCCTAGAAAAGGTAAGGAAGATTTGGTTAAAGAGATTTTTGATAAATGGAACTTAAAAGCAGCTGTAATTGGAAAGGTAACCGATGATGGTATGCTCAGAGTTTTTAATAAAGGAGAGATTGTAGCAGAAGTTCCAGCAAGTT
>DATFIM010000103.1 GCA_035270125.1 Halanaerobiales bacterium
TATGCAAAAATAGAACATACCAAAACTGATAGATTTAGAATGATGTGGAGGCAAGATTTTGCTGACTTATTAAAAGAAGAATTACCATACTGGTATGAAAAATATGAAGAAGATAGTAATTATGGGAGTGATCAAAAAAGACCAAAACTTAAATTTATAAAAAACAATAAAAATGAATATGAGGTTAAAATAATTAAAGAAAAAGAAAAATCTCCAAAAAATATTTGGTGGGTAAATCAGGGTAAAACAATGAATGAAGAAAAAGAAGTTGGTGTACTTTGGGCACCTATAGAAAATAAGAATGGTTCTAATGAATATCATTGGGAAACAATGAAAGAGGTGGCTAAAGGGGACATAATACTTCACTATGCTAATGGTTATATAAGATATGTTAGTCAAGTACAAGAAGCAGCAATAAAAGCCCAAAAACCAGAAAATATAAGAGATACAGATGAGAATTGGCAACGTGAAGGTAGATTAGTTAAAACAGATTATTATAAACTAGAGTCTCCAGTAAAATTAGAATCATTTAATAATAAAATAGTTGATTTGGAAATTGATAAAGGACCAATAAATAAAAAAGGTAGTGTAAATCAGGGATATTTATTTTATTTTAATAAAAAAGGATTGAAAATTATTCAAGAAGTACAGCCAGATATCAATTGGCCAGAGTTTTCGATTATAGAAGGTGATAGTATGATAACTGATCCATCTTTTTCAACAAAAGAAATAATAAATAAAATAAAAAATTACATAAAAGCCAAAGGCTTTACCTATCCAGATGAAATGATAGAAAACTTTTATCTTTCTTTAAAAACAAAACCTTTTGTTCTTCTGGCTGGTATATCCGGTACAGGTAAAACAAAATTAGCCCAACTTTTTGCTGAAGCTATTGGCTGTAATTCAGACAATGGCCAGTTTAAATTAATTTCAGTTAAACCAGATTGGAATGATAGCTCTGATCTTTTAGGATACAGTAATATTAGAGGTGATTTCCAGGCTGGCCCTATAATTAAAACAATAAAAAAAGCTATTGATAATCCAGATAAACCATATATTGTCTGTCTTGATGAAATGAATTTAGCAAGAGTAGAATATTATTTCAGTGAATTCTTATCAAAGATGGAAACCAGAAGAATTAAAAATGGGAAAATAATAACTGATAAATTACTAATTAAAGATGATTTTGATGATAGAGACCCAGAATCTGCTGATAAATATGCCGGTCTATATATTCCCCAAAATTTATATATTGTAGGCACTGTTAATATGGATGAAACAACCCATCCCTTTAGTAAAAAAGTTCTTGATAGAGCCAATACAATAGAATTCAATGAAATTGAACTTAAAGCTTATCAGGAGAATAATTATGACCTATCAGATTTAGAAACCATATCAGTTAAAAATGATTTTTTAGTAACAGAAAATCTTAATTTAAAAGAATCTATAAATGATAATGAAGAATTGGTCAATGATATCACAACCAGATTAACTGAAATAAATGATATTTTAAAAGAAGCAAACCTTCAGGTTGGTTATAGAATAAGAGATGAAATAAATTTTTATGTGATGGAATCTATGAAAAATAATATTTTAGATATAGATACAGCTTTTGATAAACAATTAATGCAGAAGATATTACCCAGAATTCAGGGAAGTTCCAGAAGAATAAAAAAGATATTAGTTAAATTATATAAATATACTTCAGATAAAGATTATACAAAAGAGAATGGCGATCTTGGCCAAAAAATGTTAAATTATTACAATAATAACAAAGGAAATATTAAATATCCTTCATCTACAGAAAAAATTGCATATATGGTAAAACGTTATGAAGAAGATGGATTTACAGCTTACTGGTTATAGGGATTGATAATTATGATAAATAAAAAAGATCAAAAACAGAATTTAATAGATATAGAAACTGAACATTTTACTTTAGTTATAAAAGGTAAACCAATTCATCCTGCTATTGATCAGTTTTCTCCTCATGAAAATGATACTGAGGCAGAAATAAAATTATCTCTAAAAGATGATAAACTTCAAAAATTTAGATTTTTTCATCCTAAAAAGGGAATGATAGAAAGCAGTCATAATAAAGTTAAAAGTTATCCAGTATTTTATGAAGAACAGGAGTATGATATTTATGTAGAAGGAAAAAATGATAAAGTTCAGGAATTAAAATTTTATCATCAGAGTAATAACATTCGCGAAGCAGTCAGTCACCCTCCTCGAAATAAGAAAAATCTTTATGGCAGTGTTAATTTTGGAAGTGATATAGGTTTTTCTGAATTTGAGATTAGAGATGGTAAAAGACTGCTTTTTTCTTTAACTATAGAAGTATTCCCAAGTAAAATTGACTATAGAAAAGATTATAATCAGCTTTTAAATGAAGTTAATGAAGAAGTATATAACTTAGCCTATGATTTTTTACGTAATACCTATCAAAACATGAAACCTAAAGAGGCTCAGGAAGTAACAGAAGCTGAATTTTATATGATCCTTAGAACAATTTTTAAAGATTTTATGCAGGCTTTCGGAAGAATTAAGGAATCTCCTCATCATCGATTGATCAAAAAGAGAAGAGTTAAGTCTTCAGCTAAGGTTAAGAAAGTTAGCAGACAGAGTTTAAAATGGCTGAATAAAAATAGTCAATTTTATGATCAAAAAAGTAAATTACCGGAAAAGATGCTGGCAGTAGAAAAAAAGATGAGTTATGATACATTTGAAAATAAATTTGTAAGATGGATATTCAAAAGATTAATAAAAAAGTTAAATCATTTTGAGAAGAAATATGAGTATAATAAACGAAATCCTGATTCAAAAATATTTCAGGAAATAAAAAGAATGAAAAAAGAGTTAGAATTCAATTTAAAAGATAGTTTTTTAGATCAGGTAGGAGAATTATATAAAATTGACTCTATTTCACTTGTTTTACAGATGGCCCCGGGTTATCGAGAACTTTATAAATATTATTTGATGTTATTAAAAGGATTATCTTTAAATGGAGAGATTTTTCAGTTATCAATGAAACAGTTGTGGGAATTATATGAATACTGGACCTTTCTTAAATTAAATAGAATTCTTAGTGATAAATATGAGTTAATAAAACAGGATATTGTTGAACTTGATTATAGTGGAATAAATGTAACTTTATCTAAAAGTAGAGATGCTAAGGTTAGATATAAAAATCCTGATACAGATGAAGAATTTACCTTAAGTTATAATTCCTTTTCAGGAGATAGTGCTACTACCCGTCAGCGACCGGATAATATTTTATCACTGGAAAAAGATAATTCTGATGTTCAATATAAATTTATCTTTGATGCAAAATATCGAGTTAATCCAGCTTATGAAAATAGTTCATATGCTAATAAATATCAGGGTATCCCCGGTCCAGAAGAAGATACAATAAATACCATGCATCGGTATCGTGATGCAATTTCTTCTGAGGTTAATGATGAAGAATATAAAAGAACTATGGTAGGTGCATATGTTTTATTTCCCTATCATAATCAGGAAAACTTTCGAAAACATAAATTTTATAAAAGTATAGATAAAGTAAATGTTGGTGCTTTTCCTTTTCTACCGGGGAGTACAGAACTGATAGCAGAATTTCTTGATAATATTATAGGTGAATCGGCAATAAGTAATTATTCAAGAAATCTTCTCCCTAATGGAACAGAGGAGTTTCGTCCCCAAAAAGAGTTTAAACAGAATGTGCTGGTTGGATCTTTAAAGAAAAAATCACAGCTTGATTTTATCATGAAAAATAAGATATATTATATGCCTTTTATAGAAAAAGTTATGGGGAAAGAATTAAATTATGTAGCAATTTATCAGAGTAAAAATAAGTTTGGAGAAGAGAGTGGAGTTAAATATTATGCAAAAATAAAGAATATCGAAGTTGTAAAAAGAAAAGAAATTTCATATCCTTCTTCCAGTAGTAACCCTGAGAAAAGATATATCTTATTTTATTTGGGAGAGTGGGATGAATTAACTGATATTATAAAAACAGAAGGTTATGGAGTTAGTGGAAGTCATATCTATACAAATGATATGCTACTTAAAAAGGCAGATACATTACCGGAATTAAGTATAAAATCTTTGCGTGAATGGAGAATTTGGCTTGAATTAAAAAGAATGAAAAAAGAGATGAAAATTAAGCTTAAAAATAATAAACTTAAAGATTTTGATAATATAGAGGGCTTTAGTGATGGTGAAATTTCTGTAGAAGTAAAAGGTAATAAACTTGTATGTAAAGACAAGAAATGGGATTACAATAAATTTTTGAAAAATCCAAGAGGAGTATTAAAAGATTTGATTAATTAAATCCTGAAGCAGGTCATAAATTAGCATTATTTTTTACTTTTAAATTAGATAAATTATTAAATGATATATCGATTAACTGTCTTCATCCTGGTGTGATTAACACTAAACTACTGAAAAAGGTTGGGGAACCGGAGAGGTGAATAGTAATATGAATTTAACTGTTTTAGTTGAAAATAATACTCTTATAGATCGCTATTTTAAAGGAGAGCCAGGAGTATCTTATTTTATAGAAGCTGATGGTAAAAGAATATTATTTGATGTTGGTTATTCTGATTTATTTATAAGTAATGCCAAAAAAATGGGCATAAATTTACTTAACCTTGATTATCTTGTTCTTTCTCATAGTCATCTTGATCATACCTGGGGATTACCGGATTTAATAAAGTTATATACTGAGGCTATTATTGAAAATCAAAGTTATCATAAACCAGAATTAATTACTCATCCTGAAACTTTTGCTCCAAGAACTGTAGGGAAACTGGATCAAATTGGCTCATTAATTTCTAAAGAAGAAGCTGCTAATCATTTTAACTTAAAACTTAGCAAAGATCCTATTTTCTTAACTGATAATTTAGCTTTTTTAGGTGAGATTGAAAGAAATAATGATTTTGAAGCAAAGGAGCCAATAGGGAAAGTAATTACAGGTGACAAAAAAGAAGATGATTATATATTAGAAGATTCTGCTCTTGTCTATAAATCATCTAAAGGTTTGGTAATTATAAGTGGTTGTTCTCATGCAGGTATATGTAATATTATTGAAAAAGCAAAGAGATTATTTGATGAAGACAAAATTCTGGATATTATAGGTGGTTTTCATCTGCAAAAACCAACTAAAAAACAAATAGAAGGAACTAAAAATTATCTGGATGAAATAAATCCTGAAGTTGTACATGCTTCTCACTGTACTGATTTAGATTCCAAAATTGAGCTTGCTGAGGTTGTGAATATAAAAGAAGTAGGTGTAGGATTAAAACTAGAGTATTAAGTTTAATTAAATAAATTTTTGTAAATTCATATTTTCTTCAAAATTTACTCCTATAATTAATTTAGAATAAAAAAAGAAATAAAAATTAATTA
>DATFIM010000104.1 GCA_035270125.1 Halanaerobiales bacterium
TTAGGAATTGGAGTTATTCCTAAATTTATAGTCGGAAAATTATATATACCTCAAGCCTTTATGTTTGCTGTAATCTCAGCAATTCTGGTAGCTTTATTTAAAGGTATGAGTTTAGAAAATGTAATTGATGCTTTTGTTGATGGATGTAAAGGAGTAACAATAGGTGCTATTATTCTTGGTTTAGCAGTAACTCTAGGAAATGTTTCAGAAGGTCTAGGTACAGCTGCTTTTATAATTAGTGCCACTGAATCTATCATAATTCCAGTTCTTTTACCTGCAATCTTTATGTTGATTTGTATGGTAACTGCATTTGCAGTAGGTAGTTCCTGGGGAACTTATGCTGTTATTTTCCCAATAGCAATGCCCTTAGCCTATTCAATAAATCCAGATCCTACATTTATTATAATCTGCTTTGCAGCCGTAACTGGAGGTTCAATTTATGGAGACCAGGTCTCTCCAATTTCAGACACTACCGTCATGTCCTCAGTTGCAACCGGTACTGATTTAATGGATCATGTTTACACTCAAATACCCCAGGCCAGTGTAGCAGCAGGTATTGCCATGATTCTTTATACTATCACAACAGCAATTTTATGTTAATTAAATCATTTGCATAATATTAAAATAATAATAAAGCAAAAAACCTCCTGAAAATTAATTCAGGAGGTTTTTTCATGCTTTTTTATGTTTTTAATCTAATTTTTTTTCAATTTCTGCTTCTTCCCTAAGTTGACTAACAAAATCATCCCAGGCTTTTTGTCTCTGCTGATTAGAAAGATTCTCTTTAATATTACTTTTTACTTCTTCAAAATTAGCTACTCCAGCTTCTTTTTTATCTGTTACTTTGATTATATGATATCCATAATCTGTTTCCACAGCCTCACTGGATACTTCTCCAACTTCTAACTCAAAAGCTTTTTCTTCAAAGGCAGGTACCATTTCTCCTTTACTAAAAAATCCTAGTTTACCTCCATCTTTAGCAGTTGGTCCTTGAGAATACTCTTCAGCAAGATCAGCAAAATTTTGACCATTATCTATTTTATTCATAACTTCATCTACTTTTTCTTCATCTTTTAATAATATATGACTTGCATTTACCTGTTCTCCATATTCATATTGGTTTTTATTATTATTATAATATTCTCTAGCTTCTTCATCGGAAATGTTTACTTCATTAGTAACTTCCTGCATTAATTTATTTATTAGTAGATTTTCTTTGTTATTTTCTAAAAACATACCTTTATATTCTTCAAGAGAACTAATTCCCTGTTCATTTAAAGAAGATATTAATTGTTCATCAGTTAAATTATTGTTTTGTTTTATTGAAGTTAATTGTTGGTTAAACATTTCATCTTTTTCTTCTTCACTTAATTCTATATTTCTCTTATCAGCTTCCATTTTCAAGAGTTCCATGGTTATCATTCCATCAAGTTTTGTTTTTCTATATTCATTTAAAAGATCCTGACCGGCTTCAGTTTGTAATAATAGCTGAGTAAATTGTTGATTACTTTGATATAAACTCATAATTAATTGTTGCATATTAGCATACTGATCAAGTTCACTAATAGTTATTTTTTCTCCATTAACTATAGCTGCTAAATCTGCTTCACTTTCATTTGATGATGTTTCTTCGGTTGCCATAATTGGGGTTGTAAATAAAAGTGCTACTATTGCTGCAAATATAATCGTTTTTTTTAACATAAATAAATCCACTCTCCTTAAATTATTTTAGTAAATAAAAAAATGGCTCCCCGAGCAGGACTCGAACCTGCGACAAAGTGGTTAACAGCCACTCGCTCTGCCAGCTGAGCTATCGGGGAACACAATTATAACTTAAAATTTTATAAACTGACTATATATTATTATAGCATAATTTTGAACTTTGTCAAGAAAAAAATGACAAATAATACCTCCACCTTAATTAGATGGAGGTATTATTTTTAAGCAATTATTTCACTAAAAATATCTAAATTTTTGTTTAGTACCTCTCCTTTTAATAAATCTTTTAATGCATTTTTATAATCATTTACTTCAATATCAGGAATTAATTTTTTTCTGGCTATTTCACCCAAAATTACTACATTTTGCATTCTTGCATCTTCAAGATCTTCTTTAAATACCCTTATATTTTCAATATCTTTGTTTTTCGATTTTTCTTTTATATCACTATTTTTAACTTCTTTTCCTTCTCCTAACCTTACATCAAGAGGCTGCCATGAAGTATCATAATAAACTAACTTTCCCGATCTTTTTAGATAAGTTTCCAGACCCCTTAAAGCCTCATTTCTCTCTAAAGCAATAACGATATCTGCCTTTCCTTTTTGAATTAAAGATGAATATATTCTTTTACCAATTCTTAAATGAGATTGTACTGTACCTCCTCTTTGAGCAAGACCATGTGTATCAACTCCTCTAACATGAAGGCCAGCATAATCAGCAGCTCTAATTAAAGTTTCACTTAATAATCCAATACCCTGACCACCAACACCAATCATATATATATTCATTTTTTCCATTATTTATTACCTCCTTTAGACTTGTCCATTTTTATAGCTGAGACAGGACAGGTCTGAAAACAGGAACCATCTCCTATACAAAGATCATCATGAACCCAAATTGTCCCATCTTCATTTTTTTGAAAAGAAGGACAGGCAAATTCACTTACACATTCATGAATATTTTTACATTCATCCTGATCTATTATTGCCTTATTATCTTTATATGTTCCTGATCTTCTTGCTTCTCTTGTGAATTTTAACATACAGGGATGAGAAGCAATTACTACACTGAATCCTTCATCATTTAAGGCTTCTTTCATTTTTTCTTTAAGTTTAGCCTGGGCATAAGTATCAACTTTATAGATGTTTTTAACACCCAATCCCTTTAATGTTTCCATAATTTCTATTTTATTACCTTCATTATTAAAGTTTTGTCCACTACCTGGATGATTTTGATGGCCGGTCATTGCTGTAGTTCCATTTTCCATTATTACTAAAGTTAAATTATGGTCATTGAAAACTGCATTAGCTATACCAGGTAATCCAGCATGAAACATTGTTGAATCTCCTAAAAAGGAAACAACTTTTCGACTATCATTAAATAAAGATAATCCAGTTCCAGTAGAAGTTGAATGTCCCATAGATAAAAGAGCTTCTCCCATATTATATGGTGGTAAATATCCCAATGTATGACATCCAATATCTGCTACAGTAATATCATCCTCAGATAGGGCTTGTTTTATTGCATAAAAAGCAGAACGATGACCGCAACCAGGACACAACTGAGCAGGTCTGTTTTCTAAACTTGAAGTATATTTTTCCAGATTTCTTTTTTCTAATAAATCACTCCAGGTCTTTTCTAATACTTTATAAACTTTATCTGGGGTATATTCATTAATCCAGTCTTCTATATCATTTTTTCCTATTATTTTAACATCAATATTTTCTTCAAAGGCTATAACTTTTAATTCTTTTTCAATAACATTATCCAATTCTTCAAGAATTTTAACTTCTTTATGATTTTTTAAAAATTCAATTATTGTTTTTCGAGGTAATGGATAAATAATTCCCAATTTTAAAATATCAGGTTTATCATCTACTTCTTCTAATACATCTCTTAAAGATAAATATGGGACCCCCATACTAATAATGCCTATCTCAGAGTCATTATTTATTATCTTATTAAAATTTGAATGGTCTGCATAATCCCTAAATTCATCAAGTTTCTTTAAAGCTCTTCTTTTCATAGGAAATACTGTAGAAGTTATTGGTACATAGTTTTCATCTTTACTTGAAAAACGTGGTTTTTTATCAAATTCAGTTTTTTGCCAGGAAGAAAAATCAACTTTTTCTTTAGCATGACAGACATGAGTACTTAATCTTAAAATAACTGGCATATGTTTTTCTTTAGAAACTTCAGCTGCTTTTTTATACATTTCATAAACTTCCTGAGGGGTTGATGCTTCAAAAACCGGAATATAGGATAAATGTGCATAATGTCTATTATCCTGTTCATTTTGTGATGAATTTGCTCCAGGATCATCACCAATTACTACAACCATCCCACCTTTTAAATCCATAAGTGAAAGTTGAACAAAACTATCTGCTGCTACATTAAGACCAACACTCTTAAAAAATACTGTAGATAAATGTCCATTAATTGAAGCACCAAAAGCTATTTCTGTAGCTACCTTTTCGTTAGTAGAAAATTCAAAATAAAATGGTCTTTCTTCTTTTGGTATTCCTCTTATAGCTTCTGCCACTTCAGGCATTGGGGAACCTGGATAAGAAGTTATTACTCTTGTTTGAGCTTCAATCATTCCTCTAACAAGAGCTGTATTACCAATTACAATTTCAGAAATTTCTTCTTCCTTTAACAAAAAATCATTAAAAGTCTTCATTAACTCACCTCTCTTTATTTTTTTAATATACTGAAAATTTTAAAAATATTTTTTTGTTCAATTAATTTAGATCCTTATATTATATAATTTCTATTTATTTAAATTAATTCCTTTAATTAAAATAAAAAAACACCCAAAATGGGTGTGTATAAAAAAATAAATTCTGGCAGCGATCTACTCTCCCACAAGGTCGCCCTTGCAGTACCATAGACGCTGGAGGACTTAACTTCTGTGTTCGAGATGGGAACAGGTGTTGCCCCTCCGCTTTTGCCACCAGAAAGATATGAAATTTTAAGTATTCCTCACAATAACAATTTTTTAACGTTTTTAGCTATTTCCTAAAAGCGCAATAATTAAATATCCTAAAGTATAAAATTCAAATATAATTATTGCTTTTACTTTTATTCGATATCTAAAAACTAAAATTGTTAAAGTTCGTTATACTTAATAATTTCATTACCGGTTTTTTATTGTAATAAAACTATTAAGTACAACATTAAAATCTTTTTTGTTTACTGTTTTATGATTTTCAGTAATAATTGATATATCTAAAAAATATGTTTTGTAATTTTAGATTTTAAAAAGTAAATAAGGGATTAGAAGGAATTGTGTTTGAGCGAAAGAATTGAGCGAGTTTATTCCTTCCCCGCAATTTAGTTTTTAAAATCGTTAAGAAATAGCAATGTATATTTTTTAGATATATCAATTATACCTTTAAAGATGCATACAGAATGGAGATGAGATAAGTCCTCGACCTATTAGTACCGATCAGCTTAATGTGTTGCCACACTTCTACCTTCGGCCTATCTACCTAGTCATCTTCTAGGGGTCTTAACTCAATTAAGAGTGAGATACCT
>DATFIM010000105.1 GCA_035270125.1 Halanaerobiales bacterium
CATTAGTATCTTCTTTATAACCTAGCTGAAATAATATACAGCTTCTCTGCAGCCAGATATTATCTGAATTAATCCATTTTTTAATATACACTTCTTTCTTTTCTGGAAACTTTTTAAAATATGACCCTACTAATTTTTTAGCTATTTGATCAACAGTATCCCACCAGGATTTATGAGTAATCATATATTCCAGTAATTTAATAATATCTTCATTAAATTCTTTTTTATATCTTTCAACTAATTCAGCTCCAAAATACTGATATTCCCTTTCATCCTTTTTCCATAATTTTTTAACAACAATATCTAATTCTTCATAAGTTGGTCTATTTTCCTTTCGCATAAATTTTCTGGTAGCTTTTCTACGTGGTTTAGCCTGAATTCCAAAAAATTCAAATTTATTTCTCATATATTTTTTTTGCTCTTTTGCTTTTTCGGGATCAGCTTTATCCATCAAAGCTTTTGTGAGATTATCCAGGTAATTATTATTCAATAAATTCACCTCTCAGAAAGTCAAGTATATCTTTAGCTGATGGGGGACAACCTTTAACATAATTATCTGCTCCTAAGCAACAGTTGCCAATCCCAATTCCAGAAATATCTATATTTTTATAACCCTGTCCAATTTTAATTCTTCCCTTTATCTTATCCAATTCACCTTTTTCATTTAATCTCTTTAAGGCATGAATTAAACTACCATAACAGGCTGAACAGGCTTCTTTTGCTTCAACTTTTTCTGTTAAATTTTTTATTTTTATTGTCTTATTTTCAATGTGAGCTGCTTTATCCTTGTTTATCTCTATAATTTCAGCCTGTTCTATATTAGATTTTCCTACTCCAAACTTTTCAGCTAATGTAATATATTCAATCTCTTCAATAGAATATCCAAGTAAATTAGCAGCATAACTATCTATTAATACTGGATCACTGCCTGCAATCAATCTATTCATTTTAACTGGATTACCACCTTCTTCAAAATCAAGATCACCATATATTCCATCAACAATTATTAAATCCTGAGATAAGACTTTATTTAAAGCAGCTATTGGTTTATGTAATCCTCGCCGGTGAAAACGTCTTTTCTCCTTATTTGATATACAACCTTTTAGATTTTTTAAAGAACAGGTTATAGTTGTCTGACAGTGTCCCTTTAAAACCGGTAAATTAATTAGATAATCAACTTCCAGAGCTTTTTGAGCTATCTCAATATCCATCCCCTTACTATTTTTAACTTTAAAGTTATCTTTCTGTAAATTGTACATAGGTATCTCATATTCTTTAGATATTTTATTATAACCACATTTTTTAAAAGCATTTTCTGTATCTGCTCCAACCCAGGAGCCCTCAATGATTATTATATTTAAAAAGCCTTTTTCTTTTAAATATTCTATAATCCCTTTTACAAGATTAGGATCTGTAGTGGCTCCAGTTTCTGATTTTGCAGCTTTAATTAAATTTGGTTTTAAAGCTATTAAATCATTCTTATTAAGATTTTTTTCTATTTTTATTTCTGCAAGTAATTCTTTTACCATTTCCCTGGCCTGATCCCCATAACTTATTATTATTTTATTATTTAACATATTTAATCCACTTCCGCTTTTTTTAAAAATAATTTCTTTTCAAAGCCACCACGTTCTTTTTGTTTGTTTTTTCTCATCTTTTCAAATTTTTCTCTTGATATATCTTTATAATCTAAAATAGCATAAATTATTTCAACTAAATCAGCTAACTCCATTATTTCTTTGCTCTCTTTGTATTCTTCAAGTTCTTCTTCAAGTTTATTATTTAAAGCCTTAAAATAACTTTCATCATCTAAAATTTCTAATTCATAATCATTCCCTGCTTCTTCTATTATTTCAGGAATCCTATCTCTTATCAGTTTATTAAATTTTTTCATAAATATATTACCTCCTGAAAATTTAATTATTTTCTTTAAATCTTCTTCTGAAATATCTCGTTTTTCTATATTCTACTATATCTTTAAAATGTTTGGTTAATTTATTACTTAAAAATCGATGCAAATCTGGATTTAACATAAATTCATTATTTATTTCATCATGAATAAAATATTTCCTTTTTGAAAGGTATTTTACTGGATTTCTTTCTGCCTCTTTTACAAACCTTTCTTCATTCCATTTTTCCCAATTTTTGTGTTTTTTATTATTCAAATCTTTTTGATGCTTTTTATGATTTCTATAAAATCTCTCAAAAGTTTTACCTACTTTATTCATACTTACACTTTTTTGTAATTTATTATCTTTTATTAGAGCAAGTAAGGTTGGTATTTTATAGGATTTACTCATTGAAGTTTTTTCGAGCTCATATAAAAAATCTTCTGCAATAGAATTCAGCCAGTTCTTCTCTTCTTCATTTAATTCATCAATACTAGCAAGAAAACGTAAATAACCTTTTTTACCATCATGTTTTCTTTTTAAAAACTCATTTATATCTATATCAGTTCCTTCATAAATATCTTTTCTTAAAGGTCTTCTTCCAATATCATTTTTTATTCTATAATATTCATCAATCATTCTTTGTCTCAAAGGATCATTTTTCTTTAATTCCTTAAAAAGATCAATGATTTTTAAATCAAAATTTATCTTACAACCTTCAGGATACTCGAATTCTTCTAAATTTCTATATTTTCTTTTTTTATCTGCCATTGGATTCTCTCCTGATAACAATAATGGCAAATAATGAGCTCTTTTATAATTGCCGATAAAATCTAATACTTTTAAATGGTCCTTCCCAGGGTACTTTCTTAATCCTCTTCCTAGTTGTTGTAAAAATACTACATAAGATTCAGTAGGTCGCAAAAATAAAACTGTGTCCAAAGATGGAATATCTACACCTTCATTAAATATATCTACTGCAAAGATAATATCAATTTTCTTATTCTTAATTTGACTTACTGCTTTGTTTCTGGAAAGAAAATAGTCACCTTTATCAGCAGAACTATGAACACAAACTGCTTTAACACCTTGCTTATTGAAATATTCTGTCATATATTTTGCATGTTCAATTGAGGCACAAAAACCTAATGTTCTTTCACCGGCAATTTTTTTATAATGATCGTAAATTAAATCTGCTCTTTTATTAGTAGAAAGTGCTTTTTCAAGCTCTTTTTTATTATATTTTCCATTTTGATGATCTATTTCTTCATAATCAACTTTTGAATCATAAATTCCATAATATTTAAAAGGGACTAACAAATCTCTATTAATAGCATCTTTTAGATCTAATTCATATATTAAGTTATCATTACAAATTTCAAAAATATCTTTATTATCCATTCTATAGGGTGTAGCAGTAAGGCCTAACAAAAATTCAGGTTCAAAATAATTTATTACATTCAAATAACTTTCTGCAGCTGCATGATGAAATTCATCTACAATTATGTATTCAAAAAAATCTTTATTAAAATATTTATTCAGATATTTTTCTTTTCTAAGAGTCTGAACACTGGCAAAAACAATATCACCTGCAGGATTTTTTTCTTCACCATTAAAAAAACTATATTCTTTTTTAGGAGCTATATTTTCAAATGAATCTTTAGCTTGATTTAAAATTTCTTCTCGATGTGCTAGAAATAAAATTTTATCGAAATCTATAGAATCAAAAGCTGCAAGATAAGTTTTTCCTACTCCAGTAGCCGCTGAAACTAAAGCCTCCGATACTCCTTCTTCTCTAGCTAATTCAAGTTCATAAAGAGCTTCAATTTGAGCTCCTCTTGGTTCTGGCTTTTCTTTTATCTCTTTAATGTTTTTTTCTTTTTCATCAACTGTTTTTAAAATTTTTGGTTTTTTCCATTCAGAAGCATATTTGCGCAATTCTTTTTTATTGATTTTAATTGAATTCGAAAATAAATTTTGAAAATCTCTTTCAAATTCTTGATATGCAGACTGATCATTCTTTTTTAGCAAACGATAATTCCATTCTATTCCAGAATGAAATGCAGAATAAGAAAGATTAGAAGAACCAATAAAAACAACTTTTTTATCTTTATTTTCAAAAAAATATGCTTTTGGATGAAAAGAAATGTCCTCGGTTTGATATAATCTTAAATCAACTAACTCACCTAATTCATCTTTTAAAAGATAAAGAGCAGAGGGTTCAGTAATATTTAAATAATTCGAAGTTAAAATTTTTATTTTAGTTCCATTTAAAGCCTGTTTTTTTAAATTTTTAATGATTAATTGCACACCAGATTCTCTTAAAAAAGAAACATTCATTTTAACTTCTTCAGCATTATTTAATTCTTTGATAAATTTATCATAAAAATAATTATCTCTTCCAGTAATAGCATTAATCATATTTCCACCTGCCTGTTAAAAAATATTTTTTATACTTTCTTCATAAAGTTTACAACTCATATTCATTTCCTAAAACCTGCACTGCTTTTTTTCTATCTTTTTCATTAACAGTATAAGAAATACTTATTTCAGAAGTAGTAACCTGTTTAAATTCTATATTATTTTTTGCAAAAATATCAAATATTTTAGCTGCCACTCCTGCCTGCTGTCTCATACCTATTCCAATTACTGAAACTTTTACAACACTATCATCGATTTCTATTTCTATTTTTTCAAATTTCTTTTTTAATTTTTTTAGAACCTGTTTAGCTTCATTTAAATCTTTTTTAGAAGTTGTAAAGGTTATATTTACTTTTTCTTTTTCTGGAGGTGTTTGACTTATCATATCTATATTGATATTTTTAGCAGCCAGTTTTTGAAATATTAAAGAAATATTTTCAGGACTATATGGAATATGATTAATACTTATCATAAGAACATCTTCATTTACTGTAACTCCTGTAACACTTTTTTGCTCCATAATCTTATCGCTCTCCTTTATATAAGTTCCCTTTTCATTTTCATGACTTGCTGCTAAATAGATTTCTACATTATATTTTTTTGCGAGATCCACAGCTCTTGTTTCCAAGACATTTGCTCCAAGGCTTGCCATCTCTAACATTTCCTCATAACTAATAAAGTCTAACTTTTTAGCACTAGAATAATAAGCAGGGTCAACACTATAAATACCATTTACATCAGTATAAATTTCACACTTTGTATTAAAACTTGCAGCCAAAGCTACAGCAGAAGTATCAGAGCCTCCTCTGCCTAAAGTAGTGATATCACCTTTTTCATTTATTCCCTGAAATCCAGCTACTACTACAATTTTATCTTCAGCTAAATATTTATTTATTCTTCTAGCTTTAATTTCTTTTATCTTATTTTTAGTATGAATACCTTTTGTTTTAATTCCAGCCTGAAAGCCAGTTAAAGAGACAGATTTATAACCTTTTTCTCTTAAAGCTATAGATAAGAGTGAAATTGAAATTTGTTCTCCAGAAGAAATTAACATATCTACTTCTCTTTTTTGAGGATTATTTGATATATTGTAGGCCATATCCAATAATTCATCAGTAGTATTACCCATTGCTGAAGCTACTACTATAACATCATCTCCACTCTCTTTTCTTTTTATAATATTATCTGCCACTTTATTTATTTTTTCAATATCAGCTAGTGAACTACCTCCATATTTTTGGACAATAACAGACATTATCTTCCTCCTTAATCAAATCGCAGCTTCAATCGCTATTTCCAGTCCTTTTCTGACAGTTTCTAAACTCATACTTGCCTTGCTTTTCTTATCAACTACCTGTGAAGGTAAAAATGGTATATGTATAAATCCAGCTTTTATATCAAGTTCATTTTCCTCAATATAATTAAGAACACCATACATAACATGATTACAAACAAAAGTTCCGGCAGAATTTGAAATTTCAGCAGGTATCCCCTTTTCTTTTATCTTTTCAGCCATCTTTTTTATAGGAAGAGTTGAAAAATATGCATTTTTGCCACTAGGATTAATTGCTTTATCAACAGGTTTATTCCCTTCATTATCTTCAATTCTGTAATCATCGATATTTATCGCTATTCTTTCCAGAGAAATATCTGTTCTTCCCCCGGCCTGCCCTATACTTATTACCAGTTCCGGTTCAATCTCATTTATTTTTTCTTTTATTTTATTAATAGATTTTTTATAAACAGTAGGTATTTCAATAGTTTTAATTTCATAATCACCTATTTTTTTATCAGAAAATTTTTTTACTACTTCTGTAGCTGGATTTATATCTTCTTCTCCAAAAGGATCAAAACCGGTTAATAATATTTTTTTCAATTAAACTACCTCCTAATTTTTATTGTTCCATAATGTTTGCAGTTTTTTGCAGCAAAATCTACACTTTTTTTCAATATTTTTTTAAAATCGCTTTCTCTTATACTATCTTTAAAATTGAAGTTATTTAAAAACATACTAATAAAAGCATCTCCTGCTCCTAGAGAATCAATAACCTCAATTTCTTTTGCTTCTTGATAAAAATATTTATCATTATATAAAGCCATTACTCCTTTTTCTCCCAGGGTAAATATTACATACTTAGCTCCCAGATTATAAATAAAGGTCATTAATTCTTTTAGTTTTTCCTTATTATCTTTCTCACCTGAAAAAAAGGCCAGATCAACATAAGGAACAGTCTTTTTTAGATAATTTTTATCTCTACAAAAAGAAAAATCAAAAGAAACTTTTAAACCTTTCTCTTTAAATATTGGAAGATATTCTTCAGTATAACTATAAAAAGTAGTATGTAGTAAATCAAAAGACTCAATAAAATCTAAATCCTTTTCAGATAAACAAAAATTTTTATATACACCTTTATCGACTTTTACAATTTCACTTCTGCCTTCTACTTCTTTTACAACTGAAAAAGCATTATTACCTTCCAGAACAGATATATGAGAAATATCAACATTTTCTTTTTCTAAAAATTCCACCAAATATTCCCCAGGGCCATCTGTCCCAAATGTTCCTAAATAAGCAGTATCTACCCCAAGCCGTTTACTTAAAATAGCAACATTATAGGCACTACCACCTGGATAAAATCTCTTTTTTTTATGATAAAAATCTGCAACATTATCTCCTACACAAACTAATGACAACTTCATCCTCCTCTTTTATATTCTTTTTAAAAAATTAGCATTTCTAAGATATTTAATAAGTAATGGAACTAAAGCTAAATGTAAAATAATACCTGGCATTCCTGAAATTATTGTACCCTGCACAAAAATAAGTGGATTTTTAGGTAATCTACCAATATTAAATCCATGAACGAGTATATAAACTACAATACCAGTACTTATTCTTCCTAATAACATAGTAATTATCAAACTCAAATATATATTTACATTTTTCACTTTATAAAGATAGCCCATCAAATAACCATAAATAGCTAACTCTACAAACATTATTGGTAACATAGGAATTACTGGAGGCATACCTGTAAAAAGAGAACTCAAAATCGGAGTCATCATCCCAACTATAAGTCCTGCTATAGGACCCATTAAAGCACCAGCTATAAAGACAGGTATATGCATTGGTGATAAAATTTGTGCTATACTACTCCCAAAAATATGAAAGACAATTGGTAATATAATTCCTAAAGCAACAAATATGGCCATTAAAACTAATTTTTTTGTTGTTATTTTCATTATGCTATTCCTCCTAAAAAAAGGTCCACCATATAATATGGTAGACCCTTATAGTATTTTATTTTGCTATTCTTCTCCTCTTGCCAAATCTTTTACAATATCTCCTCTAGTTACTATTCCAACTAATTTGTCACCTTCCACAACTGGTAATCTATTAACATCTTTATCACTCATTAAAGTTGCTGCATCTTCTACTGTAGCTTCAGGTGAAATTGTAATAACTTTCTCTGTCATTAAATCTTTTACTTCAACGGCTATAAACTTTTTAAACTCTTCTCTAAATTTTTTATAACTCTCTAAATATATAATACCACCAATCACATTTATATAGTCAGGAAAATGGAGCTTTTTATCTTTAACTATCAAATCTGATTCACTGACAATTCCCACTAATTTTCCATCTTTAACAACAGGTAAACCACTTATTCCAGTTTCACTTAAAATTTTAGCTGCTTCTTCTACACTTGTATCAGGAGCTAATGTTTGTACATCTTTACTCATAATATCTTTAACTTTTAACATAAAACCACTCCTTTCTATATCTTCTCTCTTAATTAAGCGAAATTTATATCTCTTAATTATAATTTCTAGATAAGCGGTTAAATACCTTTTTAAAATGCTTTGTGAATTTAATCAATAAAAGAAAAAAACCAGCCTTTTAAAAGACTGGTCTGATTTTAATTCATATTTATTCTTTTAGAAAATTATTTAAATCATCTAATAAATCATCAAGTTCTATATTTTTAAATTTTGCCACATCACCGATGTGGTATTTGGCCATTCCGCCTCAGCCAAAAACCTTTATATTATAGTCTTTAAAGACCTCTTCAATATCCGGGTTATCTAATACTACTTTTTTAATTTGAGAATCAGCTGTAATCATAACAAAAACACCTCCTGGTTTTTCTTAGAAAATTGCTCAAGATTTAGTTAAAAAATATTTTTCACAAGCTATATCTTTGTTATATTTATATCATGTTAAATAAGATAATGCAAATTTTATTTGCTCAATGCTCTTTCAATAGCTTTCAAATAAGCTTTACTGGTAACTGTTGCTTCTGAAATCACATCTACATCTACTCTTTGCCTGTCTATAACCCGATTCAAAATTTTATCCATTACCTCTGATTGAGAAATCATCACATCATCTGTTACTTTAATATCTAATATCTTATTATCTTTAATAGTAACTTCAACTGTATTTGACCATCTACCTCCTTGATAAGTACCTGTATAAGTCCCATCTTCTAAATCAGAAAGATTAACATTATTTATTGGAAGTTCACTTCCTGAATCAAGACCACGACTCATATAATAAAATAGCCCACCACTAATAACAATTATAACCAGTACAAAAAATAAAATTATTTTCCAGTATGATTTCATTAATAATCATCCTTTTAATCTATTTTTTTTAATAAAGCCCCCTGTTTTAATGCAACATTATTGAGTATTGGAAAAAAGATAAAAGAAAGTCCTAATCCCAATACACTTAATAATAATGCCGAAAATAAAGAATTCACTTCAAAAAGCAGGATATTATAAGAAACAAAATTATATATTAATGGAGCTATAATTAAAACTACCGGTACTAAAACCAAAAAAATACTTATAGAAAAAGTTGCTACTGTAATAGGAAATCGTAATAAATAAAACCCAATATATCTCCATATTTTTTTATTAGTAATATAAAGTTTGAATTTACCTAAAAGATTTTCTTCAGGATATTTTTTGAATTTTATTTTATTATACTCAATAGGTAATAAATTTTCTGCAAATTTCATGTCTTTATTAATTATCTTTTCAATAATTTGAAATAAAAAAATCACCAGGGGAATTCCCACCCAACATATAGTAAGTCCAAATCCTAGAGCCAACAAAATCAAAATAAAACAAAAATAAAATAAAGAATAAAAGAAATTACCTACCAGATAAAAAAAACTTAAATAAGTTTGTTGAATATTAATTTTGATAATCAATCACTCCCTGTTCTAAAATAATACTTAACATCTCCTCAAATTCCTTTTTCTCAACACTCTTTAATCCTTCTACAAAAAAACTTCCTACTCCTTTCTCTAAAATCTCTCCTAAATAACTTCTACCCTCTTTTTCAATCAATAATTTGCTTAAATATTCACCTAAAGAATAAAAAACTCCATTGGATTTTAACCCTTTATTTAATAATTCATCAACCTTATCTATTTCACCTTTATTATAAATAGTTTCATAAGTTTCATTAAGCAATTCAAGCCCTTCAACTGCTTTTTTCTCCAGGTTTTCCTCTTTATTTTCTACAAATTGATGAGTTATATATTCTCCGCTACCTTCCAGCATTATATAAGCAAGAACTTCATAAAATTTATTATCTTTTTCATTTTTAAAATCACCACTTGTTATTGCAGAAAAACTTTGTTCCTGTCCTATGGTTGTACAAATTTTTGTCTGCAATCTATGAAATAACTCATGAGAAATAGTGGCAGTCAACCTTTTATAATCATCCTTGATATTTTCTATATTAATACCAAATCTATTATCAGTCGCCCACCCTCTTATTGCATAACCAGTGGTTAAAGAAAAAGTTTCATTAAATATTAAATCATTTTTAATATAATCACTCAATTCTGCAAGAATATTTGAAGTTATCTTATTTTGGTTTTCATTAATAGTATTATATAATTTTTTAAATTTATCCAGATTATTATAAATATCTGCAAATTCAAATATATTAAAAGGATTAAGCCATTTCCAGATTATATCTTCAGGTTTTTCACTTGCTGCCCAGATAAGCAATTTAGATAAATCTTTTGTATCAGTAATCGGTTCAGGTAAATATCCAAGATTTTTTCTATGTTTTAACATCTCCTGATTTCCTTCTAAATTAGCAATTTCTAGAGCCTTATCTTCATTTAATTCTTTCTTTTCTAAAAAATTTAAAGTACTAGCTAATACATCTAAATCAATTTTTAAATTCCACTTTTTAGGATAATCTTTATAATCCTCAACTAAATCAAATTTATCATTTTTGAATTCTAAATTATATTCTCCCATAGCTTTTATTGCCTCTATATTTTTCTTTTTCTGTTCAATTAATTCTGAAACACATTTATTTTTGTTAGAAATAGTATCCGGAACTGTTATTTTTTCATCTACAAATTGATCAGGAAAAATCCCTTCAACCCAGGCTCCTAATTTTTGTTGTTTTTCTTGATATTTTTCTATTATTTTTATGTCTTCAGGATCCTTTAATTCAGAAATTAAATTAAATAAATATTTCTTTTCATCCATTTTAAAATCTCTCCCTTTAGTTATTATAATAATAGTTTTTAAATGCTTTTTCTAATTCTTTTTCTTCAGTTTCAATTAAATACTTATATTCATTTTTAAGATCATTATAACTAACTCCTAATTCATTCCATAAATTAATTTTAAAGGTATGATAATCAAATTCATCTCCAAATTTCTTCCTGGCCAAACTTTCAAAAATAACCATTAGTAAATTCTTCTTATTTGCCTCATGTCTTTTTTGGGCTATTTCATCTCCTGTAAAAATTATTTGATTTTTCTCAAATAAATTTCTTAAATATTTTATATTGTCATTAATTAATTTTAAATCAACTATACCAGAATGAGAAGCAATAAAGGTATCCACTGAAAGATTCCTTATATATTTAAGTGTGGAGATATATTGTTCAAGGTCATCCCAGAGAATCACAGGAATGGGAGCTTCAATAAGATCACCTGCATAAACTACAGAATCTTTTTTATCAATACAAATAGATGAACAAATT
>DATFIM010000106.1 GCA_035270125.1 Halanaerobiales bacterium
TAAAGGAGGGAAATTTATGGCAAGTAAAGTATATTTTGCAAACACAAGAGCAACAGGTCATAATTCAAGTATGATTGTTAAGCTTTATAAATTATTTGAAAAAGCAGGTTTTGATGAATTTATTGAAGAAGACGATATGACAGCTATAAAATTACATTTCGGTGAAAAAAATAACACAGCATTTATTCGACCAATTTATATTCGTAAATTAGTTGAAGCAATAAAAGAAGCAAAAGGAAAACCTTTTCTTACAGATGCCAATACACTTTATGTAGGAGAAAGAGCAAACTCAGTTGATCATTTAAATACAGCAATTGCTAATGGCTTTGGCTATTCCAGTGTAAAAGCTCCTCTAATAATTGCTGATGGTTTAACTGGTAAAAGTTATACAGAAGTAGAAGTTGATTTGAAAAATTTTGATTCAGTAAAAATAGGGGCTGATGCTTACCACGCCGATAGTTTAATTAGTGTAGCCCATTTCAAAGGTCATCAACTTACTGGATTTGGAGGAACTTTTAAAAATATTGGGATGGGACTTGGATCTCGTAGTGGAAAACAGATGATGCATTCTACTGTTTTACCAGAGATTGATGAAAATGAATGTATTAAATGTAAGGAATGTGTAAAATGGTGTCCGGAAGATGCAATTACAATAACTGATGAAAAGAGTGTAATTGATCATAATAAGTGCATAGGTTGTGGTGAATGTGTTACCACCTGTCCTACTGAAGCTATCTCTATTGAATGGGAAGCAAGTAGTGAGGGAGTAGAAGAAAGACAGGTTGAATTTACTTATGGTGTTCTCAAAAACAAGCTGGATAAAGCAGGATATATAAATTTTGTAGTAAATATTACACCTGATTGTGACTGTACTCCCTGGAGTGATGAACCAATTATTGAAGATATTGGGATTTTAGCATCTAAAGATCCAGTAGCAATTGAACAGGCTTCACTTGATCTGGTAAATGAACAGCCAGCTAAAAAAGGTGGGGTATTAAATGAATCTTTCCCTAAGGGAGATAATAAATTTAAAGCAATTCATCCTGATACTGATGGCGGAGTTAAACAAATAGAATATGGTGAAGAAATTGGACTTGGTTCAACAGATTATGAGCTAATTGAAATTTAATTAATATATTAATAAACAAAGGCCTGAGAAATTAAACTCAGGCCTTTTATATAATTATTATAATGCTTTATGAATCCATCCTGTTAAAAGTCCAAATACAATAGAACCAAAAATTGCTGTAAATATACCTGAAACTACAAACCCTGGAACTATTGCTGCACTTAGCATAAACATTAAACCATTTATCACAAAAATGAATAATCCTAAAGTTAAAATTGTAAGAGGCAAAGTCAATAATGTAAAAACTGGTTTAATAATTCCATTCACAACTCCAAGAATAAGTGCTGCAAAAAAACCTGCCCAAATTCCATTAACTGCAATCCCGGGTATTATAGCAGCAGTAATAAAAAGTCCTAACATTGAGATTATTAATCTTCCTAACATGTCTTTTTCCTCCTGTTTCTAATACATAAATTTAACTTCTATCATCCAAATCTGATGTTAACAATAAATAGCTAATAAATATTAAAATTGCAGCCACTATTAAAACTCCAGCAGTAAAAAGATCTCCCTGATATAATTTTAGACCTCCAATAAAGAAAAACACAAAACCTAAAACTATCATCACCAGGTATTGATTATTCTCATCTGCCACTTTTAGTCACCTCTTTTTTGGGTATCTATCCCTAGAAGTTTGTACAGTGGACAATAGTTAGCTAAACCAGTAAATAAAGGGATCACCCCTATTAAAGCAAAGTATTTAACATCTCCTTTAAGAAAAAAGAGTAAACTTAAAATAATAATTCCCAAAATAATTCTAATATACCTATCAACTTTACCTACATTTTTCATAATATCTCTCCTTCCTTAACTTTTAAAATCACCAGCAAGTTCTTGAAGAGATTTTCCAGTCAAACGATAAACAGTCCATTCATCCATAGCTTTAGCTCCCAATGATTCATAAAAGTCAATAGAAGACTTATTCCAATCTAAAACCCACCATTCCAAACGGCCACAATCTCTTTTAACTGTCAGATCAGCCAAAAAAGCAAGAAGTTTTTTTCCAAATCCATTACCTCTATATTCTGGTTTTACATAAAGATCTTCAAGATAAATCCCTGGTTTTCCTAAAAACGTAGAAAAATTATGAAAAAACAAAGCAAAACCAACAGGTTTATCCTTATATTCCGCAATTATTACTTCAGCCATTTCTCGATCAAAAAGAGATTCTTCTAAAGTCTCTTCATCTGCAATTACTTCATCTAAAAGTTCTTCATAATCTGCTAATTCTTTTATGAATTTTAATACAAGTTCAGTATCTTTTCTTTGGGCAAATCTTATATTGAAATCATCATTCATAATAAAATCCTCCTCAAATTATATTATACAATTTGATTAATTGTATCACCTTTTTCCCAGGAAATTATATTGGATAATACAATATCTGCTCTTTTAGCAAAAGCTTCAGGTGTTGCAAAAGCAACATGAGGAGTTAATACTGTATTTTTAGCATTAACAAGTGGATGCTTTTCTGGAATAGGAGGTTCCATTTCAAATACATCTACTCCAGCACCTGCAATTTTTTCATCATTTAAAGCATCAGCTAGGGCTTCACTATCAACAATAGGGCCTCGGGCTGTATTTATAAAAATAGCTGATTCTTTCATTCTATTAATTAAATTGGCATCAATCATACCTTCAGTTTCAGGAGTATGGGGTACATGAAGAGAAATAATATCACTTTTTTCAAAAAGTTCTTCAATACTTAGATATTCAATTCCCAATTCTTTTGCCTTTTGTGATTCACTTCTACTATAAGCTATCAAATCACAGCCAAAAGCTTTACCAATTTCAGCTACTCTTGTTCCAATACTTCCTGTACCAATTATACCAAGAGTTTTGCCATGAATTTCATTACCTATTAGTCCACTCCTTGTTTTACCATTTCTAACTGCATTATCACATTTATTCATATTTCTCATTACATTAACCATAAGTCCTATAGCTAATTCAGCAACTGAATGAGTAGAATAACCAGGAGCATTTGAAACAACAATATCGTTTTCTTTACAGGCATTAAGATCAATATGATCAACTCCTGTAAAAGCAACAGAAATCATTTTTAACTCAGGCAGAGAGTTTATTACATTTTTAGAAATTGGTAAATTAGTAATTATAATTACATCTGCATCTTTTGCTCTCTCAATAATCTTTTCATCTTTCTCTACCCTTTTATCATAAGCTTTAAATTCATGTCCCTTTTCTTCTAATTTTGATCTAAATTCATCTAATTTATTATCAGAAATTGCAAGTGCTTCTAGCAAAACAATTTTCATAATACCCCTCCAATTTTTTATAATTTACTTTTTCTTATATTATTATAATAATTCGTTAATAAAAATTATTATCCTGCAATAAAGTGTTCTATTTTTGTTTTTTGCGGCGCATTTTTTCATTTAAAATTTTCTTTCTCATTCTAATTGCTTCAGGTGTAACTTCTACTAATTCATCATCATCTATAAATTCAAGAGCATCTTCAAGATCCATTTTTTTAGCAGGAGGTAATTTTAATGCATCATCAGAACCTGCTGCCCTTACATTTGTTAATTTTTTATTTTTACAGGGATTAACAGCAAGATCATTTTCGCGATTATTAACTCCAATGATCATCCCCTCATAAACTTCAGTACCTGGTTCAATAAACAGGGTCCCTCTTTCCGTTAAATTAGAAAGTGCATACGCCATAGCAGTTCCATCATTCCCAGAAACTAATACACCATTACTCCTTTTAGGCACCTCTCCCTTGTGTTGCTCATATTTATCAAAAGAGCGAACTATAGTTCCTTCTCCACTGGTATCATTTATAAATTCACTTCTATATCCAATTAGTCCTCTGGTAGGAACAAGGTATTCAAGCTCTACATATCCATTTTCAGCCTGCATTGACTGCATCATACCTCTTCTTTTATTTAATTTTTCAATTACTGTACCCGAGTATTCTTCTGGAACATCTACTAACACTCTCTCTACAGGTTCATTTAATTTCCCATCAATTCTTTTCATCAATACTTCTGGTTTGGAAACTGCTACTTCATAACCTTCTCTTCTCATATTTTCCAAAAGAACTGAAAGATGCAGTTCACCTCTTCCAGAAACTTTGAAGGCTTCCTTATTTTCAGTTTTTTCCACTCTTAAGCCAACATTCACTTCTAATTCTCTATCAAGTCTTGCCTTAAGATGCCGGGTAGTCAAATAATCACCTTCCTGGCCGGCAAAAGGTGAATCATTAACCTGAAAATCCATGGATAAAGTAGGTTCTTCAATGTCAATTGTTGGTAAAGGATCGACTTTTCCTGGTTCACAAAGTGTTTCTCCTATGGATATGTCTGGCATACCTGCCACTGATACTATATCTCCACTCTCAGCTTCATCTACAGCTATTTGTTTTAAACCTTCATAAACTGATAGTTTAGTTATTTTTCCCTTTTTAATTGAGCCATCTCTTTTTGATATTGCAACTTTCTGTCCATCTTTGATTTTCCCCTGATGGACGCGTCCAATACCTATCCTTCCTAAATAATCATCATAAGCCAGATCATAAACTTGCATCTGTAGATCTTTATTATTTTTATCAGGATAACTTTTCACATTATTTATTATTGTATCAAAAAGTGGCCCAAGATCTTCACTTTCTTCATTAATTTCATTTTTAGCAATACCTTCTGTAGCAACTCCATAAATAACTGGAAATTCTAATTGTTCATCATTTGCATGAAGATCTATAAAAAGATCTAAAATCATATCTTTCACTTCTTCAGGTCTAGCATTATTTTTATCAATTTTATTTATTAATACTATCGGATTTAAATCCATTTCAAGTGATTTCTGTAAAACAAAACGAGTTTGAGGCATAGGTCCTTCAGTTGCATCAACCAATAAAATTGCTGAATCAACAGCTCTTATAACTCTTTCTACTTCTGAAGAAAAGTCTGCATGCCCTGGTGTATCTACAATATTAATTTTATATCCATCATGTTCTATTGCACAGTTTTTGGAATAAATAGTTATTCCTCTTTCTCTTTCTAAATCATCAGTATCCATCACACAATCCACAACATCCTCATTTTCTCTAAAAATCCCACTTTGATTTAATAAAGCATCAACTAAAGTTGATTTACCTGCATCAACATGGGCGATTATTGCAAGATTAATTATTTCTTTTTCTCTCATTATATCTTTCCTTTCCTTTTTTAAAAAATATCTCTATTTAAAATAAATCCATTATTACAGCAAAAACCCTGATTATAGCTATAATCAGGGTTGATTATCTATGCTATTTAATTATTATTTTTTACTAGCTTATTCAAGTCTAACACAATTCAGCATTTTATGTCAAAAAATTATTTTTTTAAATAAGCAATTCCATCTGGATGAATACCTACATCTATTCTCTTTTCTTCTTCTTTTAGAGTTTCAACATTTATTATTGAAATATCATTAGTTTTATTATTTGCTACATAAGCATAAGAACCATCTTCATTAAACACAGTACCTCCAGGCCAGATACCTACTGGTATTCTTTTGATTTCCCAGGGAATTAACTCTCCTTTTAATTTATGTTTTGTATCAATTACAGAAAGATCTCCAGATTCTCTATTGGGGATAAAGGCATAACGTCCATCAGGTGAAAATACTATTCGGATTGGTACATCTCCTAATCTTCTTTTATGTAAAATACTATAATCTTCAATATCAATTACAAATAAAGTATTATCTTTTTGATTGGCCACATATAGATTTTTGCCTACTGGATCAGCAGCTACCCCCTCAGGGCCACCTCCTACAGGAAAATGATTAATAATTTTCTCCTTTTCTACATTAATCACTGTAATATTATCACTGCCAATATTAGGAACATAAATAAACTTTCCATCATGAGAAAAAGAAATCATATGAGATTTATCCTGATAGGTAGGAAATTTATTTATTATTTCATCACTCTTAGTATCTATTACAAAAATCATTTCACTATAAGTAGAAGCTAAATAAAGTTTTTCACCATCTGGAGTAATATCCATTCCATGGGGAAAATCAAAATCTTTATCTTCGATTCTTTTTATAACTTCAAATTCTTCATTATCAATTACATCTACCACATTACCTAAAGAACAGCTAACATAAGTTTTTTGGCCATCTTTACTAACTACTATTTCATGAGGATTACGATCTACCTCAATTCTCTTAATCTCTTTTCTTTTTATAGGATCAACTATAGATACTGTATCTTCATCTTTATTAAGTACAATTAAATACTCATTCATTATTTTAAAACCCTCCTAATTTTTTTCAATCATTCTTTTTACTGGTTTATATAAAAAAAGTAAAATTTAATACTTTATGATATTATATCATTATAGTAATTTTTTAGCAAAAAGAAGAACCCTCACTTAGTTGTGAGGGCTTAATTATAAATTTCAAAAAATATAATTTACTATTTTTTACTCTATACCTAATTCTTCCTTCAATACATTATATGCATCCTGACCATCTTTAGTTTCTACCATACTCAACCATCTTCTAACTTCAATAATATTATTACTAAGCCATTCTCTCGCAACTTCTTCGCCATCACGTTCATTATATCCAATTTCATAAATCCATTTATCATTATCTTCTACATTAACTCTAAATTGCTGCAAAAATCTATATACCTGGGGATAGTCATCTTCAAACCCTTTTCGGACAAGAGTATCTACCCAGGAATAAGGACTTTCCCATAATCTCTTAGGATCTTCTAAATATTTTAAATTATAAGCAGAGTTCATCCAGTGAGGTCTCCACCCAGCAAAAACTATCCAATCTTTATTATCAATTGATTTTTCAATTTGAGCCATCATCGCACTCTGACTACTATTTATTATTGACCAGTCACCTAATCCATAAATATTATTTTCTTTGGCTTCATTCATTTTTTTACTTGAAGCCCAACCATTAGGACCTACATAAATTTTTTTATCAAATTTTTCAGGATATTTTTGAAGATCTGCCTGAGTTTTAACTCCTTCTTCCCAGACATATTGAGGAACTGCTAAAGTATATAATCCTTCTGTCATATTCTGAGTTACATAATCATAATCACCTTTATATTTTTCCCTCATATCTAAAATTTGAGGCATCCAGGAACCTAAATGAATATCTACATCCCCTTGTGTTAATCCCTGATGAATTAAAGGATCTCGTGCTGTCATTCTTTCAACTTCATAACCCATACTTTCAATTATAACTTCAACTACAGAATTTTTAGCTCTTATACCTGGCCAATCCCCTTCACCAAGAGTAATAGTATCATCCTGGGCCATAGTATTACCACTCAACAATCCAATCATCAAAAAAACCGCAATTAAAGCTAATAATGTTTTTTTCATTTAAAAACCTCCTTTTGAGATTTTAAATTACTACTTATTAGTAAAAACAGGAATATCTTCTTTATTTTTTGCCTCAGAAACTAAATATTTAACTAAATTAACTTCCTTATTATCAAACTCATTTAATTTTTTTCCACCATTTAAAGCTTTATATATTTTTTCAAGTTTATCATAACTTATACCTATATCTTCTTCATCAGTTTCTCCACCTCTTAATCCTCCACTGGGAGGTCTTTCAATAATTTCTTCTGGTACTCCAACTTCTCGAGCTAAATTCCAGACTTCTGATTTAAATAAATCACCTAAAGGTCTTAAGTCAGTCGCATTATCACCATTATTTGTATAATACCCTGTAATTATTTCACTCTTATTAGAAGTACCCATTACTACATAATTATATTTTTCTGCAACATAATGAAGGGCTATCATCCTTAATCTTGGCTTCATATTATGAGCCGCATGATTATCTACATCTTTAGCTTTAACTCCAGTTTGGGGCCATTCATTGCGATCAGCCTCTTCAATTTCTAATTCTAGATCATTAAGTTTAGAAAAAACATCCATATAAGATTTATAAACTTTTTCCAGATTTAACTTAACTGTGTCTATTTCAAATTTTTCTGCAGTCATTTTAGCATATTTGTCATCTTTACTAATACTACCATCACAGGGCAATAATAATCCTAAAGAATTATCACCAAATGCTTTTTTGATAAGTCCTGCTATTACTGCAGAATCAACTCCTCCACTCAGACCAACAACAGCTCCTTTGGCATCTCTTTCTTTAACTTTTTGCTGCATCCAGTTTGAAATCTTATCACTTAGCACTAAAAATTCCTCCCTCACTATTTTTTAATTGCTACATTAACATCATTAAAATTATAGGTAATAAAAGTAATGATGTCAAATAATGAGAGAGGATTAGCTCTATAATACTCTTTTTTTCGCTTATATTTTTCTATATTTACCCTTGTTTGTATTAATCATGATTATATTTCAACTTTTCTTTTCCCATAAGATAAAATGCTGTTAACATAACTACAGAAACAAGTATAAAGGTAAATAAATAACCGAGATAATCTATAAATATTCCACCTAAAAGTGGTAGCAAAACAACCATAAAATTTAATGTACCTCTGATACCAAGATATACCGTTCTTCTATCATCAGGGGCAATATTAAGTAAATATGGTTCAAAACCAACTTTTCGACCACTCTTTAAAAACCCTATCATGAAGAAAATAACTACAAAAACTTCCGGCCCAGCCGGGGTTATAGCTAATGCAATTAGAGGAATAAGTCCACCTCCTAAAATACAAATCCTGACAACCTTTTTTGAATTAAATCTATCAGAAATATAACCCCAGAGTAAATTCGATAAAACAGTTCCAGCTATTTGATATAAAAGATATTTGCCTATGTAACTTGCACCAATTTTAAATGTTTCCCGAGCATAAACTATATAAAAAGGAAGTAACATTCTGCTAAAACTCGCCATATTTTCCACAATTATATATTGAATAAAGTTATTATCTGCTTTTAAGATATTGGGTACTTTTTTAATATACTCTTTAAGAGATAATATATCCTCATCCTTATTTTCTGAAGGAGGTTCATCTATAAACCAAAATGCTATTGAAGCTATAATTAAACCACTAAATCCAATAAATAAAGTTAAAGAGTAATTAAGTGGAAAATTGAAACTATTACCTGAAAATATATTCTGAACAACCATTCCACCTAAAAAAGCTGCTAAACTAGCAGCAAATTGTTTACTTGCATATAATTTTCCTCTATCTTCTTTTCTTACAGTTTTACCAACTATCTCACTATAGGACATACCGGCAAATCCACCGCTAAGTGAAAAAAGAAGCACCCAGAAAAAGAAACTGATAATTACTAATTTAGGATTGTCAGCTCCAAAAAAATAAGTAAATGCAGCCATCCCAAAAAAAGAAAAAGCTCTAAGATATATTCCGCCTATTAAAAATTTTTTTCTATAATCATAAGAATTCATATAATGACTAAAAACTATATTAAATAATTTGGGAGCACCTAACATTATTGAATATAAAAGGCCAAATATAATCTTAGAATCAACTAAAGTAGAAATAAGAGAAGGAAAAACAGTATTGAAATCTATCATTGACATTGTTAAAGTAAGAAAGAATCCATGCCAGATAAAAATACCATATGATTTTTTTAATTGATTATTCATTAATAAAACCCCTTATTTTTAGTCAACATTAACACCCTGTAATTCTCTACAATAGACTGGTGCAAGTTCCTGCCATTCTTCGTTTTCACCTTTTTTCCCTTTATAAATATCTCTATCTATATTTCCATCTATCATTTCTATAACACGATCTGACTTAGCAGCCAGATGACGGTCATGAGTCACAATGACAAAAGTTGTATTTAATTCTTCATTTATATTTCTTAATAAATTATATACTTTCATAGTAGTTTCACTATCAAGATTACCTGTAGGCTCATCAGCCATTAGTATTGCAGGTTTATTCATCAAAGCTCTGGCAACTGCTACTCTCTGCTTTTGTCCTCCTGATAATTTTGTTATTAATTTTTCTTCAAAACCTTTTAACCCAACTAAATCAAGGAGTTCATAAGCTCTTTCTTTAAAATCATCTACAGCTGTTCCTTTTTCAATCCAACTGGGCATCATCACATTTTCAACAGCACTAAATTCAGGTAAAAGATGATGAAATTGAAAAACAAAGCCTATATTTTTATTTCTAAAAGAAGCCAGTTTATCTTCATCAAAGTCACTTATATCTTCTCCATTAATAGTTATTTGGCCTGAAGTAGCAGTATCAAGAGTACCTAATATATTAAGTAAGGTACTTTTACCTGACCCAGAAGGACCTATTATTGATACAAATTCTCCCTCTTTGATAGCAAGAGAAAATCCATGTAAAACTTCATTTTTTATTTCTTGACCATAAACTTTTATAATATTTTTTATTTCTATTAATTCATTAGGCACTTCTAATCACCTCTATCGGACTTAATTTAGCTGAATTCCGCGCTGGAATAAGAGCAGCTATCATCCCGGCCATAGTTGCAATAAAAATAGAAAGCATTATAAATAAAGGTTCTATTTGAACAGGAAATAGCGGGTCTCCATCTGCTGTTCTTATTAAACTAACAAATAATTGACTTAATCCAATTCCACTTAAACTCCCTAAAATTGATCCAATAACCCCAAGAATAGCTCCCTGTAACAAAAATACTAAAGCTACACTGCGATTAGTTGCTCCCATTGCTTTTAAAATCCCAATCTGTCGAGATTTTTGCACAACAGAAACTGCCAAAACACTGGCAATACCAAGAGTTACAGCAATTATTACAAATACCTGGATTACAATACTTGAACTACTTTGACTCTGCAAAGCAGTTAAAAGCTGCTGATTATTTTTTTGCCAATTTTCAGCCTTTATTCCATCTATTTCATCATTAAGATTTGATGCAATTTTATCAGCTTCAAAAACTTCTTTGACCTGTAATTCAATACTGGAAATTTTATTTTCAATTCCAAGAAAAGTACCTGCTCTCTGCTGGCTCATAAATATCCAGCTTTTATTTAATTCTCCTGATTTTAAATCAAAAATTCCACTTACTACAAAGCGATCAGTTACTTCTCCTGCACTTCTAATCTGCAGAGAATCACCTGGTACTAACTCCAATTCCTCAGCTAACTCAACTCCAATTAAAATAGAGTTCCCACTAATATCTTTTTTACCTTCAACTATTCTATTTTTAATATTATAGATTCTATCAGCTCTATCAAGTTCTACTCCCCTTAAAATAACAGATTGATTATTAGAACCTCTGATAGCAAATCCTGAACCTTCAATTACAGGAGAAACTGCTGTTAAATCTTGATTTCTATCAAGATTTTCTATTTTTTCCCTCCATCTTTTTATTCCTTCTTCTGTACCACTGTAAGTTATAATTCTAGTTATGTCATGGTCAGTTACTAACACAGGCCTGGGAGTCTGATCTTCACCTAAAATTGTAATGTGAGGAGAGTTTCCAACGGTTTGATTAACTAAATCTTTTTGTAACCCCCCTATTAAAGAACCAAGAAAAGTTTGAACTGCAACTCCTATTATAATTCCAAGTAAAATCAAAAATGTTTGTGTTTTTCCAGACTTCAAAAATCTCCATGCCATTTTTATTTCGAATTTCATTTTTATCACCCTTCAATATTAATCTTTTTACTTTTTTCAGCATCCTCCGGGCTTATAATTATATCTCCTTTTTCTAATCCACTTTTTATCTCAATTTTTCCTTCATTATATTCACCAGTTTCAACTTCAACTAATTCAGCTTTATTATCCTGATTATAAAAATAGACTTGATTTTCATTAACTAAATATTTTTCAGGAATATAAATTTTATTTGCATCTATTTCATCATTTAAAATATCAACTGATACAGTCATATTATAAACTAAATCAGCTACATTTTCTATTGGTTTATAATAAACATCAATTGTCCCTTTCTGGCTGTCTACACTAGGAGATATTTTTGTTAACTTTGCTTCTATTTTTTTATCTGGATAAGCTTCAGGAGAAACATAGGCTATTTTATTTTCTTTTAAAAGACCGATTTCTCTTTCGTCTGGACTAATTTTTATGAGTAGAGTATTAGAAGCTATTTCAAAAAGGTTTTCAGCCGGTTGTACATATTCTCCCTTTTCAACAAATTTTTCTTTTATAATACCTTCAATCGGAGATTTAATATAATAATCCTCATTTTTTTCCAGTGCTCTTTCATGAGCTACTTCAGTTTCTTTTAAAGACTTTTGAGTGATTTCATAATTTTTTTCTGCATTAAGATATTTTTTCTCTGCAAGGATTAAGTTTTTTTCTCTTTCTCTTATATTATTATCAATTTCTCTTTTTCTATCTTCAATTTTTTGTTTGGCTAAATTTAATTTATTTTTCAAAATTTTTACCTGATATTCCTGGTCTTCTATTTTAGATTCTTCAATAGCTTCTTTTTCAAGTAAATTGTTATATTTTTTTAGTTTGTTTTTACCTTCTTCTAAATTTATTTCTGCCTGCTCAATTTCAAATTTATAACTTTCAATTGAAGTATTTTTAGAATTTTCTAGCTGAGTTTTTGCTAATTCCAAAGAAGCTTTTGCTTCTTCCATCGAAATTTTTGCCTGTTCTACAGATAACTTTGCTCTATCTTTTTGTACTTTTAAATTCTTTATTTCATTTGCAATAAGTTTATTGTCATAACTTAAAATTTCTTCTCCAGCTTTTACTTTTTCACCTTCATCAAAATTAACTTCCACTATTTTTCCTGATATTGAAGATTTTACATCAATTATTTTATCAGGAACCACAGTTCCTGTGGCTCTCAGGATTGTGTTGTCAATATTTTTTTCAACTTTTAGATAATCAATTTTATCTTCTGCAACTGAATTATCATAAATGAAAAAATAATAACTAGCTATAAGAAAAATTACTAAAATAACTGCCAGCAAAACTTTAGAATATTTTTTCACTATTTTCACCTCCATAAAACTTTAGTTATTTAAATATTATAATAAATAATAATAAATTTATATAAATTAGATTACAAATTTAGAATTCATTTATTTTTAAACTATCATCTTCATACTTTATAGTTGAGCCAGCATTATTATGAAAAAAGATTTCTTTTCCTAATTCCCGTGATAATTTGCATCCACTCACCAGCCCAGTACAATGAGAAACTCCTATTTTTTTTACATCCATTCTTTTTATTTCATTAATAGTTGAATTCATCCGCTGTTCACTAGCATTAGCAGTATGGGTTCCACCTATTACCATATAAATATCATCTATGCCAGTTATTTCCCTAGCATAATTTATAGTGTTAATAATTCCACGATGGGCACAACCTAAAATAATAATTAATCCCAAATCAGTTTTTATAAATATTGCCTGGTCATCTATCAATTCTTTATCTTTAACAAATTTATCTCCATTTGTTTTAAATCCTAGTTCATTTTCTTCTTTTATAATCTTTTCTTCATCAAAATCTTTTTTATTAAATTTAAGATAAAAACCTTCTCCTATTTTTTCAAAATTATTTTTCATTGGTATTTCTCCACTAACTACAATACCATCAGTTATCCAGCTTGGTTCTTTTGACACCTTGAATTTTGCTCCATATTTCTCTAATTCTTCTCTAGTAAAAGGAAGCCCAAAACTACCAATGTTTTTTATATATTGAGATTTTAAAGCAGCAGGATGAGTAATTATTTTCATATTTTTACTTTCATCTTTTCGATTCATTTTCCTTAAAAAATTTCTAAGTCCACCAGTATGATCTTTATGTCCATGACTTAATACTAATAAATCTATATTGGCTGGATTAACATTCATTACTTCCATATTATTAACTAAAACCTGAGAATTACCTGCTCCTGTATCAAAAAGTATTTTCTTTCCATTTATATTAAGATATATACTCAAACCCCATTCAGCCATAATAAAAGGATTAGCTGAAGTATTATCTATCAAAGTTTTAATAGTAATATTTTTCATATTTATCATCTTTAAACCCTCCATTTTTTAAAGTTTAAATAAATAAACTCGTCCCAAAAAATATATAGGACGAGTCTATAATAATAAAAATGCTAATTATTTTTTAAAGACTAAGGCATAATTACTGGCAGCACTACCTCCAATATTAAAGGTAATACCTGTCTTAGCACCTTCTATTTGATGACCAATTGCATTTCCCATAAGCTGTCTGGCAGCCAGAACTGCCATAGAAACTCCGGTAGCACCAACAGGATGACCTTTTGCTTTTAAGCCACCTGAAGCATTAACAGGTGTTTTACCTCCAACTTCTACAATCCCTTCACCTAATATTTCTCCACCTTTTCCATCTTCTGCTAAACCCAAAGCCTCATATGCAAGTAATTCTGCAATAGTAAAGCAATCATGAACTTCCGCAAAATCAAGATCATCAACTGAGATATTAGCTTCTTCATAAGCTTTTTCTATTGCCTTTTTACCTGCTACAAATTCTGAATTTGATCTTTTATCTAAGGCTAAATAATCACTTGTTTGTACCAATGATGCAATCTCTACAGAATTATCACTGATTTTTTTAGCTTTATCAGTTCTGGTTAATACTAAAGCAGCAGCTCCATCTGTAATCAGAGAACAATCATATAATCTAAGAGGGGGAGCAATCATTGGATTTTTATCATCCGGCAGGTCAAGAATTTCCTGATAATCACAATCCCAGGGCATCTGAGCTAATGGATTTTCCAGTGCATTTTGATGATTTTTAGCAGCTATTTTAGCAAGATTTTCTCTTAATTCATCTTCTTCAAAACCATATCTTTTTTTATATCCTTTAGCATACTCAGCAAAAAGTCCAGGAAAAGTCATTCCGTTTGCCCCTTCTTCTTCCCAATAAGAGGCCATTGCCAGGACTTTTGTTACTCCTTTAGTATCAAGAGAAGTCATTTTTTCAGCACCAATTACTAAAGCATAATCCACTTCTCCTGCTTCTAGAGCATTTTTTGCTTCTCTAATAGCGGCTGAACCTGATGCACAGGCATTTTCTACTCTTGTAGCGGGAGTAAATCGAAGCTCAGGATCTATATTAAGTGCATATGGAGCCAGATGTTCCTGATCATTAAAACCTCCAGCACTAAAATTACCAAGCCAGATTCCACCAATTTTTTCTGCATCTACTTTAGAATCTTCTAAAGCCCTTTTTCCAGTTTCTTCAACAAGATCATAAATACTTTTATCAAGCCTTCCAAACTCTGTATGTGAAGTACCTATTATACTTACAGACACTATATCACTCCTTTTTATATTTTTATCCTAAGACTAAGCCACCATCAACACTTAAAATTTCTCCATTTACATAGGCTGCTTCATCTGAAGCCAGGAATAAATATGCATTAGCAATATCTTCTACTTCTCCTAATCTTTTCATTGGAGTCTTATCCTTAAACTTATCCAAAATTTTATCTGGCACACTTTCCATCATATCAGTATTAGTATAACCAGGTGCCACTGCATTAACTCTTACGCCTTTAGGTGCCAACTCTTTTGCCCAGGTTTTTGTTAGGCCTATTACACCAAACTTAGTTGCAGCATAATTAGTTTGACCAACGTTACCATAAAGTCCTACAACTGATGAAGCATTGAGAATAACTCCTTCTCCCTGTTCCATCATTTGATCTGCTGCAAATTTACTACAATTAAATACCCCTTTTAAATTAATATCAATAACTTTATCCCACTGCTCTTCATCCATTTTAGCTAAAAAACCATCTGCAGTAATCCCTGCATTATTAACTAAAATATCCAATTTCCCAAATTTTTCAACTGTTTTTTTGATTAAATTTTTAGCACTATCAATATTAGATACGTCAACCTCTATAAAAGTAGCTCTTCCATATTCATCATTAATTTCTTCTGCACTTTCTTTGCCATTTTTCACATCATAATCAGCAATAACTACTTCTGCTCCTTCTCTTGCAAAAAATTCAGCTGTTTTTTTACCTATTCCATTGGCTGCTCCCGTAACAATTGCAACTTTGTCTTTTAATCTCATTAATATTCCTCCTATTAAAATATTTTTAATTTAATTTTTTCTATAATCTCAATTAGAATCACATAATAATTGTAAAATAATAAAGTTTCAAAATAGTTACACATGGAAAACTATTTAATGAAATAAAAAAAGACAGCCTTATAAATTTAAGACTGCCTCTCATATCTTCATTTTACTCTTTTAATATTAATTTAAATAAATCTTTTAGCAAGTTTCTTAGCCATTTTCACAGCTTTTTCATCATCTTTAATCCTTCTAAAACCTTCTGGTCCCTCCATAGTACCTACTACCATATTAGGTTCTGATTCAGGACGCGAAGCAACTCCTACAACTTTCATACCATGAGTTAAGGCAAAGCGATTTATGTTTTCAATTGTACTCTGACCACCACCATGAGTAAGCCCTGAACTGGTAATTGCTCCAGCTAGTTTATCTTTTAAAGCATGATCTCGCATTTTTAGGTAACGACTTCTGTCCATTAAATTTTTCATATAGGCAGTTACACTACCAAAATAAGAAGGTGAGGCAAAAATAATTGCATCTGCTTCTTCCATCTTATCACCTATTTCATAAAGATCATCATCTTTTATAATACATTCTTTTTTCTTTAGACAATCATTACAACCCTGGCAAAATTTCAATTCATAATCAGCTATATGAATAATTTCAGTCTCTACATTTTCCCCTTCTTCTTCAGCTGTTTCAAGTGTTTTCTCAAGAAGATAATATGTTCCTCTTTTGACCGGACTACCAGAAATCCCCAGTATTTTCATTAATAAAACCTCCT
>DATFIM010000107.1 GCA_035270125.1 Halanaerobiales bacterium
CCACCACCTTTTCCTCCCCACCAGGCTCCCTGACCATCTGTAGATACAAGTCTCAAACTGTTTTTTCCATAATCTTTATTATACGCTTTTACCCCAAGAGAATAAGCATATCCGTGTAAAGCCTGAAGTTTATAATGAGCAAATCTTGCAGGAAAGAACAAAATATCTTTTCCCCTTGCTGCTTCCAATACTTTATATACATTTGTTGCAATTCTTGAAGCTTCGGTTAAAGAACCTACCATTGGAGTTTCTAAAATTGAAAAGTCTCTATATCTTCCTCTTATTTTAATTACAGGATCAACATTTTTGGGATTTCCATTATAATAACCTTTTACTCCATCATGACAGGCCTCAACTTCAAGATTAGAAAATGTATTAATAAATTCTCCTTCTTCATTCCAGTATCCTGTTGCAGTTTTTAATAAAGCCAGAGCTTCATCAATACCACCAACAATAGAAAATGGTTTTCTCCGAGGGAATATTTGCATTTCAACTTCTATATTCCCAATATCTTCCTCTTCATAAGTATAGCCTTCATTAGATAATTGATTTAAAATTTTGCTAATATTTCTAAAATATACATCTGAATACCAACCATTTACCATTCTTTCTTTATCTATCTGGAAGGTATCTATTGGTAATCTTTCTTCATTGAATACTGACATTATTTCACCCCTATTATTTATCCCCTTTAAGATTTTTTACTTTAATTTTGAAAGGGGGTAAATCCAATCTTTTATCTGATTATATTATAAATTAACTCTCTCTTTTTAGGCTTATTTTGGGAAATTTCAAAAGAATCCAATATTTTATTTACTGCCTCATCTTTTTGCTTTAAATTATTGAGATGAAGATAAGCCAATCTTTCATCTTTTTTAACATATTCACCATATTTTTTATTTAAAACAACTCCCACAGCATGATCAATTTTATCTTCCTTTGTTTCGCGTCCGGCACCGACTTCCATTGCTGTTATTCCAACATCTAAAGCATTAATTTCTTTTATATATCCAGCCTCAGAACTTTTTACTTCTACTATCTCTTTAGCAGTGGGTAATAAATCATAATTATTAACTACTTCAGCATTACCTCCCTGTCCTAATATAAAATCTTTAAATTTATTTAATGCTTTTCCTGAATCAAGTAAGTCTTCTAATACTTTATATCCCTCATCAAAATTTTCAACCTTACTTGCATTTAATAACATATTAGAACCTAATGTCAAACAGAGTTCTCTTAAATCAGAAGGTCCCTTTCCTTTTAAGGTTTCAATAGCTTCTTTAACTTCAAGACTATTTCCAACTGCATAACCTAAAGGTTGATTCATATCTGTAATTACTGCACTGGTAATTCTACCAACCTCTTTACCAATCTCAACCATACTTTGAGCTAAATTTTTAGCCTGGTCATAATTTTTCATGAAAGCACCATTACCAGTTTTTACATCGAGTACTATTCCATCTGCTCCTCCTGCTATTTTTTTACTCATTATACTGCTCGCAATAAGTGGTATAGAATCCACAGTAGCAGTAACATCCCTTAATGAATATAATTTTTTGTCGGCAGGAGTTAAATTGCCTGTCTGGCCTACCACAGCGATTCCTTTATCATTAACTGTTTTAATAAATTCTTCTCTCGATAAATTAACATTAAATCCTGGAATAGATTCTAATTTATCAATTGTACCACCTGTATGTCCCAAACCTCTTCCTGACATTTTGGCTACCGGAAGACCTGCAGCAGCAACTAAAGGAGCTAACACTAATGTTGTAGTATCGCCAACTCCTCCAGTACTATGTTTATCTACTTTAAAACCTTTTATATCGCTCAAATCAATCATATCCCCGGATTTAGCCATTGCTGTTGTTAAATGGGCTGTTTCTAAAGAAGTCATCCCCTGAAAGAAAACAGCCATTGCCCAGGCCGATAATTGATAATCAGGTATATCTTCTTTTGTATATCCTTCAATTAGATAATCAATTTCTTTTTTAGTATGCTCTTTACCTTCTCTTTTATTAAAAATAATATCATAAGGTCTCATAACTGATACCCCTTTTTATAATTTTTATTATTCAATTCTTTTTAAAATTGTTCTTACTAATTTTTTAAATTCAGGTTTTACTTTTTCAGTTATTTCTATTACTTCTTCGTGATTTAATGGTTGAGGAAGAATACCAGCAGCCATATTGGTTATACAGGATATTCCTAATACATCAATATCCATATGATTGGCTACTATTACTTCCGGTACTGTAGACATACCTACAGCATCTGCACCATCTTTCCTCAGTTTCCTAATTTCAGCAGGTGTTTCAAAACTGGGACCTGACATTCCAGCATAAACTCCATTTCTCACTGTTAAGGATTCTTCCCTTGCAGTTTTTTCTGCAATATTTCTTAAATTTTTATCATATGCTTCAGACATATCTGGAAAACGAGGACCAAATTGATTATAATTTTCCCCAATCAATGGATTATCTCCCATTAAATTTAAATGATCGGTAATTATCATAAAATCACCTGGATCAAAATTAAAGTTAATTCCTCCAGCTGCATTTGTAACAATCATTTTATCTATTCCTAACAATTTCATTACTCTAACAGGCATAGTAATTTCCTGCATACTATAACCTTCATAATAATGAAATCTTCCCTGCATAGCTATTACTTCTTTATCTTCCAATTTACCAATAATAAGTTTTCCAGCATGACCTTCTACAGTTGAAACAGGAAAATGTGGTATATCTTTATATTCTATTTCAATTTTGTCTTTTATATCTTCTGCTAATATTCCCAATCCTGAACCTAAAATCAAGCCAATATCAGGTTTTATATCTATTTTATTATCAATATATTTTACAGCTTCCTTAATTTTATCTAACATTTATTAATCCTCCTTGATAATTAAATTTCTAAAACTTTCACCATCAGCAGTTTTTTCTATAGAAAGTAATTCAGCAATAGTTGCAGCTAAATCTGCATAACTATCTCTTATATTAATATCATTATCTTCTTTTATATTATTTCCATATACTAATAAAGGTACATATTCCCTCGTATGATCTGTTCCTTCATAAGTTGGATCACATCCATGATCTGCTGTTATAAATAAAACATCATCATCATTTAAACTATCTAATATTTCTGGTAATCTTTTATCAAACTCTTCTAAAGCCTGGGCATAACCCTTAACATCTCTTCTGTGTCCATAAATCATATCATATTCTACTAAATTTGCAAAAATTAATCCTTGATCATCTTTTTTTGCAAAATCTAAAATGGCATCAATACTATCCATATTAGCTATTGTATGATTAGAAGCAGTTATTCCTCTATTTGCAAAAATATCATCAATTTTTCCTACTGATTGAACTTTCTTTCCCGCTTTTTTGATATTATCTAAAAGTGTATTTTTAGTAGGCTTTAAAGAAAAATCTTTACGCCTTTCTGTACGTTCAAGATTTCCCGGTTCTCCTACAAATGGACGGGCAATAACTCTTCCAACTCCATGTTCTCCAGTTAAAATCTCTCTTGCTTTTTGACACATTTCATAAAGTTCATCTACAGGTATAACCTCTTCATGAGCAGCAATTTGAAAAACACTATCTGCAGAAGTATAGACAATTGGATTAGCAGTTTCCAAATGCTCGTCTATTAGTTCTTCAATAATCACAGTACCTGAAGCAGGTTTATTTCCTAATATTTCTCTGCCAATCTCTTCCTCGAATTCATTAATCACCTCATCAGGAAATCCATCAGGATAAGTTGGAAAAGGTTTTTCAGAAATCAAACCTGCTAATTCCCAATGTCCTGTTGTAGTATCTTTTCCAACCGAAGCTTCAGCCATTTTCCCATAAGAACCCTTAGCTTTTATATTTGAATTCAGACCTTTAATATTTTTTATTTTACCCAATCCTAATTTTTCTAAATTAGGCAAATTTAAACCACCAAGTTCTCTAGCCATATTTCCTAATGTATCAGCTCCAACATCTCCATAATCTTTAGCATCAGGAAGCTCTCCAATTCCAACACTGTCAAGAACAATTATTATAGCTCTATTTATATTCTTCAAATTATTTCCCCTCCCTAAAATTTTATTTACATTTTTATTATAACAAAAATTTAAACAATTTAAATGTTAGACATCTTACAACCAGTTTCTTTATTAATAATATTCAATAAATATAATATAAATCCTTCTTTCAATTCACTATATTATATCATAAATAAAAGCTACTATAAAAGTTACAAAAGCAACCAATTATAATAACTGGTTGCTTTTTAAATAATAATATATTTAGGATTGATAAAAATTAATCAATATTTATACTTCCATTAGTTGATTTAGAAATTAAATTTATACCATTTTCATTCCATTTACTCGATTTTAAAATATAATGTTTCTTTACAAGTCCCTCTTTTTCTTTAATAAAATTCATATCAGCTAAGTTAATGGATATTGAACCAATTTTAATACTGGTATCAATAAAATATTCTGCATTTTCAGGAAAACTTATATTCTGAGTACCATTAGTCGTATTAATCTCAATTTTCGAATTTTCTTTTTCCCTTAAATTTACTGTTATCATCCCATTAACTGTTGATAAATTTAACTTTTTTGCCCACCCATCAAAAAATATCTTACCATTTGTACTTTTTACTTTTCCTTCATTAATTTTAGTTTTAGCTAAATCAATTTTACCATTTTTAGTTTTTAAACGAAAACTACTAAAATTCAATTCTTCAACTCTAACTTTTCCATTTATATTTTCAACATTACCCTGATAAACATAATCAGTAGGTAAAGTTAAAAATATATCTGTATTAATCCGGTGGTCTTTAATATCCTCTATTATTATTTGCAAACTATCATCTGAGCTTTTTAAATTAAATATTTTCTTCTTTATTTTTTCTGCTTCTTCTTTACTTTCAGCAGATATATTAAATTTAATATTTAAACTATATTCATTTTTATCCCAACAACTTAGTTTTATTTTTCCATTTGTATTATCAATATCAATTATTGGACTGTCAGTATTAAAATTAGATTTATAATTTTCTATAAATTCAAATCCTGTACCAAAAAAACTACCAAACATATTCTTTATTTCATCAACAATATTACTACTACTATCAAGTGAATCTTCAATTCCTTTTTTAATATTTTTACTTATTTCTTCTCCATCAATATTATTTTTTATGTTTTCAGTTATATTTTCTGCAAAACTTTTCTTTTCTGATTTATCATCTTCAAAATTATTTTTTTTATATTCTTTTTTTTTATCTTCAGTCTTTTGCTGGTCTATACCATAAGATTCCTCAAGAGCAGCAATTAATTCATCAGCTTCTTCTTTAGTGATTTTTCCTTCTTTTAACATCTTTTTAACCATTTCCATTTCTTCCAATTATATCACCTCATAATAAGAATATTCTTAATTTTTTATATACGAGACTAGTTACTAGTCTCGTGATTAATAGCTATTCTACTTTAATAATTACATGATCACTACCATCTTTAATATCAACCAGAGTTCCACCTTCTACTTCTGAATCTACAGAATTAATAATTTCGTCAAGATCTACATCCTGATTATTGAGACTTTTTTTAGCATCTTTAGGTAAAAATTTCATAAAAGATTTAGCTAAAATCATTGGTATTGAGATATTTACTTTCTCTTCTCCATTTTCTTCTACAAGAATTTTTATAGATTTAGATTTAGAAGATATTTTCGTTTCAGGTTTTTTATCTCCTTCAAGAGTTTCCAACAAATTATTAGCTTCATCTACATCAATTTTACCCTCTTCCACCATTTTTAAAATTCTCATTCTCTCATCACTCATATCAATTAAATCCCCCTTTAAATTTTCTGAAGTAATTCAACTGCCTCTTTAGAATCTATTTCACCCTTTTCTAAAGAATCTAAGATTTCTTTTCTTTTTTCTGCAGTTACATCATCTGGACTCTCTTCTGCATTATAACCCAAAGCTCCTATAACATCATCAAGCTTATTACGAACTGTTGGATAGGAAATACCCATTTCTCTCTCAACTTCTTTAATATTACCTCTTGATTTAATAAAAACTTCTACAAATTCTAATTGTTCTTTATCCAATCGTAAAAATTTATCTAACTGAAAGTTTCCACTAATTTCTGTCCTACAATGAGGACATTTTAATTTTGTAATTTGTAAATTTTCATTACACACCGGACATTTACCAATAAGATCATGAGCCATAATTTTCACCTCTTTCTATAATATCTGTTATTAAAAGTATATATCATTATTTTAAATATGTCAAGCAATATATTAACTTTTTTAAAAAGTTGATTAATATATTTAATTTTAAGGGGGTTTTTACCCTGCTTTATTACTTCATATTAATAAAAGCAACAAAAATATTTATTTTATTGAATTAAATATTAAATATTTAAATGCTATTCAGAAACCTTACCATAATTACCTCCACCACCAGATTCAATAGATAAATTACCTTTTCTTGCTTTAAGTATTAAATCTGCAATTTTAGGGCCAACAATTGATTTGAGATTTTCATATTTACTATTATGAATAATTTCCATCTCAGTTCCAAATTCATTTAGCAATTTTTTTAAAGTTTTTTTACCTATCCCAGGTAAATTTAATAAAGGAACCTGATATATATATTCAGCTCGGTATGAAGGTGATTTAGATTCCTGTTCCTTAATTATATCTAATACCCGATCTTTTACACCTGTAATTAACTTATCACTTTCACAAACCGGACATTTATCAACTGTTTTGTCTGAAGAAAATATTGTCTCACATTCAGGACAATATGAACGATGGTATTTACCTAAACGGGGATCCATCCCAAAATTTTTAGTAGTTTTTCTTCCTTTTTTTCTTTTTAAGGCAAGTTTAATTTCCTTAAAATTCAAATCTTTAATTTTAAATATATTATATTCTCTGGCAATCTTGGGAATAGAATGAGCATCAGAGTTGCTTAAAAAACTTTTATTTCTCAATTCTGGTAAATAATCAGCCAATTTTGTGTCAGCACTTAAACCCAACTCAATAGCAGGAATTTCATTCCACTGTTTTTCATTAAAAACTTCTTTATAAGTTGAAAAAGCATTTCCATAAAAACTTTTATGAGGAGTAAAGGCATGAGCTGGTATCAAAATTCCAGAACAAACTTTTGTAATTTTAAATATTTCTTTTCCTGTTAAACCTGTAGATTGAGAACTCAAATTAATATTAGTAATATACTGACTCATGATTTCACTAAATTCTTTAAGATTTTTTAAATAAGGAAAATATGCAAGATAATGGACCTGACCTCCATTCTCTTCTCTACTTTCTATTTCAGCACCAGGGATAATTAGCAATTCATCTTTATATAATAATCCCCCTTCATCTAATTCTTTCATAATATTTTTATTTAACATAAACTCAATATCTTTTATAACATCAGGTGAAGCAGAATCTATTATCCCTACTACATCTATCCCCTTTCTTTCTAAAGATTCTTTAGCTATATTAGAAAAATTTAATTTATCAGAAGCAGTTATCTTGACAGCCTGACCAGAGCTAGCTCTTCCAATATGAATATGCAAATCAGCAAAGTATTTATTTAATTTCATCAAAATCATCCTGATTCTGAAGATAGTATAATAAAGCAACAATAGTTTTACCATCAACTATTTTCCCACTATTAATTTTTTCCATTATTTCAGCCGGATCTAACAGAGCATGTTTTATGAATTCTCCTGGATCAAGGGCATCACCAGGATCATACTTTAAATCTTCAGCTAAATACAAATGTAATTTTTCATTTGAATAACCTGGACTTGTATAAAATGAAAATAATTCTTTCACATTTTTTGCTTTATAACCTGTCTCTTCCCATAATTCTCGGGAAGCACATTCTGCAGGTTTTTCACCATTATCAAGTTTACCAGCAGGAATTTCCAGCAACATTTTTTCTACTGCTTTCCGATATTGTTTGACCATCAAAATCTTATCATTTTCATTTTTGGCAAGAATTGCAACCCCACCACTGTGTTCTATAACTTCTCTGTAAGACTTATTTTTGTCAGGTAATAAAACTCTGTCTTTTCGTAATTTTAAAACTGAACCACTATATATATTTTTGCTTTCAATTGTTTTTTCTTCAAAATCTCCCATATTATCTCTCCTCTATCCTAAAAAGTTTTAATGATATTAATTAAGTACTTAATTAATTTTAATAAATTAGATATTTTTATTCTTTCATCGGTGGAATGCACATTCTCCATAGCTGATCCTAAATTTATGGTTGAAAGACCTTTTTTGTTAAAAATATTAGCATCACTACCTCCACCACTACTTGTAAGTTCAAAAGGAAGATTAGTTTTTTCAGCAGCTTTTTTTACTATTTTAATAATATGTTCATTTTTATTAATTTCAAAATTATCATATAATCTTTCAATATCAAATTCTACATTTCCCTTTAGTTGCTCAGTATATTTGTTAAGAACTGATTTCATTTCTTGTGTTTGATTAAACAGTTTTTCTTCATTATGACTTCTAACTTCACCTTCCAGTTCAACTACATCTGGAACAATATTACTTGCAGAACCACCACGAATTACTCCAATATTAGCTGTAGTTTCAAAATCAATTCGTCCTACCTTCATTTTTGAAATGGCATGACTTGCTATTTTAATTGCATTAACACCTTTTTCTGGTTCCATTCCAGCATGAGCAGCTTTACCTTTAATAACTGCATTAAATTTATTCTGTCCAGGAGCCTTATTTATCACTTTGCCAATATTACCATCAGCATCAATTACAATCCCATAATCTGCCTTTTCAATATAAGAGGAATCAAGATTTTTTGCCCCAAGTAGGCCTATTTCTTCAGCAACAGAAAATACAACAATAATATTAGGATAATTAAAATTTTCTCTTTGTAGATTTTTAACTGCTTCAATAATACTGATTACTCCTATCATATCATCTCCACCTAAAACTGTATCTCCTTTACTATAAATGTAGCCATCTTTTATTTTGGTTTTGACTCCTTTACCTGGTTTTACTCGATCCATATGAGCAGATAATAAAATTGTAGGTAGAGAATCATCTCCATCTAATTTAGCTATAATATTGCCAGCATTACCATTTATTTTTTCTCCAGTTTTATCTTCTTCAACTATAAAGCCAAGTTTATTGAGCTCATTTTTTAAGCTGTCAGCCATATTTCGTTCATGTTTTGATACACTATCAATTTCAACTAATTCTATAAATTTATCCACTATCTTATCTTTTTCTAAATTAGCCATTAAATAACCTCCTAAAAATTAAAAGTAGCCTTTCTATTATATTAACACAAAAATCCCTCCCTGAAAAATTCAGGGAAGGATTTTTTGAAAATAATATTTATTTAAGAGAATTTATTTTACTAGCTCATTCCCTTTTTCTAAAGCTTTTTCATTAATAGGAATTAAACCATGTCTTCTCTCAGGTAGAACATTTTTTAGAGATTCTTTTACAATTTCTAAATCAAGAAGTCCGGTTTTCCCAATATAGGCACCTAACATAGCCATATTAGCAGCTTTACTATTACCTAAATCATTAGCAATTTCATTAGCTGGAACTTTTACAACTTCTACATCATCTCTTTCTACTTCTTTATCAATAAGAGATGAGTTAACGAAAATAGTTCCACCAGACTTTACCTGAGGAGAAAATTTATCTAAAGAAGGTAAATTCATTACTATTATTGAATTTGGATTGGAAGAAAGAGGGGATGGTATTTTTTTATCAGATACAATAACTGTACAATTAGCAGTTCCACCTCTCATTTCTGGACCATATGAAGGCATCCAGGAAACTTCTTTACCTCTTTTCATACCAGCATAAGAAAGCAATTTACCTATTGACATTACTCCCTGGCCACCAAAACCAGCCATAATTATTTCTTCTTTCATCTTATTCACCCTCCTCTGGAGACTTAATTTCACCTAGAGGATAAACAGGGATCATATTTTCATCAAGCCATTCTACAGCATCTACAGGACTCATTCCCCAATTTGTTGGACAGGTAGAAAGTACTTCAACTAATGAATAACCTTTACCCTCTAATTGTGCTTTAAAAGCTTTTTTAATTGCTTTTTTTGCTTCTCTTATATATTTAGGTTTATGAACAGATACTCTCGAAACATAAGCAGCACCATCAGCAATACTCAACATTTCAGTCATTTTAATAGGATGACCAGCCTCTTTAGTATCTCTACCATAAGGAGATGTAGTTGTTTTTTGACCTTCTAAAGATGTTGGAGCCATCTGTCCTCCTGTCATACCATAAATAGCATTATTAACAAAAATTGTAGTAATATTTTCGCCACGATTTGCAGCATGTACACTTTCAGCAGTACCAATAGATGCAAAATCACCATCACCTTGATAGGTAAATACTACCTTATCGGGATGAACTCTTTTTATTCCTGTTGCAACTGCAGGAGCTCTACCGTGAGATGCTTCATGCATATCACAATCAAAATATTCATAAGCCAGTACTGAACAACCTACTGGTGCAACTCCAATTGTTTCATCTTTTATATCTAATTCATCCATAACTTCAGCTATCAAACGATGAATAATACCATGGGTACAACCAGGACAATAGTGAAATTCTTTTTCTGATAGTGAATCTGGATATCCAGCTACTTTATTCATTATCTGTCACCTCCTATATTTTCCTTAACTTTATCATAAATTTCTGCTGGTGAAGGAATCATACCACCAGGTCTACCATGGAAATAAACTGGTTTTTTACCTTCAACAGCAAGTCTTACATCTTCAATCATTTGGCCAGTACTCATTTCTACTGCTAAGAAAGAATCAACATCATCTGCAGCATCACGAATTACTTCAGTTGGGAATGGAAATAATGTAATTGGTCTAATAAGGCCAACTTTAATACCATCTTTTCTAGCCATTTCCATCGCATTGATTGCAATTCTAGCAGTTGTTCCATAAGCAACAATAGCCATATCTGCATCTTCCATATTATATGTTTCATATCTCACTTCATTTTCTTGCATTTTGTCATATTTTTCTTTTAATTTCCAGTTATGATCTTCAAGGTCTTGAGGATCTAAAGCCAAAGAGTTAATAACATTTTTTTCTCTACCTTTAGCTCCATCAGTAGCCCATTCTTTTTTTGGTAATTCATCAGGATCTACTTCATTTTTGAATTCTACAGGTTCCATCATCTGACCAATCATACCATCTCCAACAATCATAACAGGATTACGATATCTATCAGCTATCTCAAAAGCTTCCATAGTTAAGTCTACTAACTCCTGAACAGATGATGGAGCTAATACACATAATCTAAAGTCACCATGAGCCATTCCTTTTGTTGCCTGGAAATAATCAGATTGAGAAGGCTGGATACCACCAAGTCCCGGTCCACCTCTCATCATATTAACAATAACTGCAGGTAATTCTGCACCTGCTATATATGAAATACCTTCTGCTTTAAGACTAATTCCTGGACTGGATGATGATGTCATTACTCTTGCTCCAGCACCAGCTGCACCATAAACCATATTACTTGCTGCAACTTCACTTTCAGCCTGGAGGAATGTACCTCCTACTTCTGGTAATCTGCGAGCCATATAGGCAGGAACGTCATTTTGTGGAGTTATTGGATAACCGAAAAAATAACGACAGCCTGCTTTAATAGCTGCTTCAGCTACAGCTTCATTTCCTTTCATCAATGTTTTTTCTCCCATCTTAAAACCTCCTTTTAATTTAATAATCTATTCTTCTTTATATACAGTAATTACTACATCTGGACACATTTGAGCACACAGTCCACAGCTTATACATTCATCCTGGTCTGTAACTTCAGCAGGGTGATAACCATGACTGTTAATTCTATCTGCCATTTTTATAATTCCTTTTGGACAGACAGTTGTACAAAGTTCACAGCCCTTACATCTCTCTTCATTAAATACTACATTTTTTACTTTTTCCATCTAATTAACCCCCTTTATCTTTCATGAAGTTTCTACCAAATGTAATTGTATCATACATTTTTGGTCAAAACCAATTCTAAAAAAAGACAGGAATATACCCGGGCTCTTAATACCCGGGTATTAAATTTAATTATATTCTTTAGCTTCCTCTTCACCATTCAAAACTCTTTTTGCTCCAGCAGCAAGTGCTTTCAATTCTTCTTCTCCAGGATAAATTTCTATAGGAGCTATAAAACCTACAGACTCTTTTATTCTATCAACAAAATAATCAGAATAAGCTATCCCACCTGTTAAGATAATAGCATCTATCTTTCCATTAGTTACTGGAGCTAAAGAAGCAATTTCTTTTGAAGTTTGATAAGCCATTGATTTAAAGACTAATTCATATTTTTCATCTCCATCTTCAACCTTATCTTCAACCTCTATCATATCATTTGTTCCAAGATATGCTACAACTCCACCTTTTCCGACTAATTTCTTTTTAATATCTTCATATGAATATTTATCATCATAACACATCTCAAAAAGATCAAAACTAGGTAGTCCACCACTTCTGTTTGGAGAAAATGGCCCTTCACCACTTAATGCATCATTAACGTCTATTACTTTTCCATTATTATGAATACCAACAGAAATTCCTCCACCCAGATGGGCAACAATCAGATTTAAATTTTCATATTTTTCATTATGATCTTTTGCATATTTTCTTGCTACTGCTTTTTGATTAAGAGCATGAAAAATACTTACTCTTTCAATTTCAGGTAGCCCTGATAGGCGAGCTACATCCTGCAGTTCATCAACAACAACTGGATCTACAATAAAAGATGGAATATCAACTTTATCAGCTATTGATTTTGCCAGAATACCACCTAAATTACTTGCATGTTCTCCCTGAACACCTTTGTTTAAATCTTTAATCATCTTTTCATTAACCTTATAAGTTCCACCAGGGATAGGTTTTAATAATCCACCTCTACCTACCACAGCTGAAAGATGATCCAGTTCAACTTCTTTATCTTCAAGAAAATCTAAAATATATGATAGTCTGAGATCCTGTTGATCAGTTATCTTTTTAAAATCTTTTAATTCTTCAGCATCATGAGAAATATTTTCAACAAAAACCTCCTCTAAACCTCTATATAGACCGAGTTTAGTAGAAGTTGAACCTGGGTTAATCACTAAAATCATCTTGTCCATAAAATCTAATCCTCCTATCTAGGTATATAATTTCTGCGAACTTTAGAAACTTTTTCTATTCTTTCTTCTGCCATTATATCTGCTGCTTTGTAAGTTGGAATATTATCTCTTTTACTAATTTCTATTACTTTTTTCATATTATCATAAATTTTGCTAGCTCTATTTATAGCACGATCACGATTATATCCCTGTAGTTCATCATAAACATTTATTAAGCCACCTGCATTAGCTACATAATCAGGGCCATATAAAATATCCATTTCATCTAATTTATTACCATGTTTTTCTTCATCTTTAAGAACATTATTAGCAGCTCCACAGATAATATCACATTTTAATTGAGGAATAGTATCATCATTAATAACAGCACCTAAAGCACTTGGAGCAAATATATCACAGTCAACTCCAAATATTTCATCAGGTTCTACAACTTCTGCCCCAAAATCTTCTACAACTCTATCAATGTTTTCCTGTTTAATATCAGTTACTATTAAATTTCCGCCTTCTTCATTGATATGCTTTGCTAAATGATAACCAACATGTCCTACACCCTGAATTGCAACTGTTTTACCTTCAAGATCAGGTGTACCATATACTTCATCTGCTGTAGCTTTCATGGCTTTCCAGACTCCAAAAGCAGTAACTGGAGAAGGGTTTCCACTTGTACCAGGAAGACCGGTTACATAATCAGTTTCTTCTGCAATATATGACATATCTTCTACAGTTGTATTAACATCTTCAGCAGTAATATAACGACCATTTAAACTTTGAACAAAACGTCCAAAAGCTCTCCATAATTCTTCACTCTTAATATTATCTGCATCTCCAATTATAACTGCTTTTCCACCACCTAAGTTAAGTCCAGCAGCTGCAGCTTTGTAAGTCATTCCTTTAGATAGTCTCATAACATCAATTAATGCTTCTTCTTCATTATCATAATTCCAGAGTCTTGTTCCACCAAGTGCTGGGCCAAGACTTGTATCATGAATTGCAATTATTGCTTTTAGTCCTGTTTCTTCATCATAATTAACAACTATCTGTTCATGATCAAATTCTTCCATTTTTTCAAATACTTTTTTCATTATTAAATCCCCCTTGAATTTTATAATTAATTATTTTTATAACCCATAGTAACCAATTTACCAAGAGCAATAGAATTAAATTTAGTTGTTGCACTATCAGCTCTTGAAGTTAATACCATTGGAACTTTAGCTCCTAAAACCAGACTTGCAGAAGGTAGACCTGCATAAAAGACCAGAGCTTTATATAAAATATTTCCCGCTTCAATATCTGGAACTAACAAAATATCTGCTTTTCCAGCAACAGGACTTTCTATTCCCTTATGTTCTGCTGCTTCTAAACTAACAGCATTATCAAAAGCAAGAGGACCATCAATTTCTGTATTTGCTATCTGTCCTCTATCTCCCATTTTAGAAAGAGTAGCAGCATCTAATGTACAGGGCATTGCCGGATTGACTTTTTCAACAGCAGCTAAAGGTGCAACTTTAGGTTTGTTTATACCTACTGCCTTAGCCATTTCTGCAGCATTTGCAATGATTTCTTTTTTATCATTAAGATCAGGATTAATATTCATCCCGCCATCAGTCATAAATACAATTTTATCTTCTTTTTCAAGATACATCATTGTTACCAAACTTAATAATCTATCCTGTCTCAAACCATAACTTTTATTTAATAAAGCCTGTAGTATAACTTTTGTGCTTATTAGACCTTTCATTGGATAATCGGCTTTACCTTCAGCTATTAATTCTATAGACTTAGTTGCTGCCTGTTTATCATTATCAGCATGGATTATTTCTCCACTAAAATCATAATTGACTTTTTGTAGATTATCCTTTATTTTCTGTTGATCTCCAACTAATATAGGATCTACTATTCCTGCATCATCAGCTTTTTTTACACTTTCCAAAACAACCTTATCACCAGCTGCAGCAACTGCAAGTTTTAAAGCAGGTTCACTTTTTGCTGCTTCAATTAATTCATCAATATTTTCAAACAACTATATCACCTCTTTTTTTATCATTAAGAACGAATAGATTTTAGATGTGAAATTGTTTCCAATCTTTCTTCAACCATATGATTTGCAGCCTCAAAAGTTGGAATATCTTTTTCTCGAGAAATTTCAAATACTTTTAAGAGAGTATCATAGATATTTTCACATTTTGACATTACTCTATCTTCATTGTAACCACTAGGGTCCATTTCATCAGTTACCTGAATTAAGCCACCAGCATTTACAACATAATCAGGAGCATATAAAATTCCTCTATCATAAAGAATTTTGCCATGACGTGGCTCAGCTAATACATTATTGGCTGCCCCACAAATAATATCACAATTTAAACGATCTATAGTATCATCATTAATTACAGCACCTAAGGCATTTGGAGAGAAGATATCACAATCCACATCAAAAATTTCATCAGTTTCTACAATATTTACTCCCAAGTCACGAGCAGCTTCAATTGATTCTTCATCAACATCAGTAGCATATACTTCTGCTCCTTCATCAAGAAGATGTTTTACTAATTTTCCTCCAACTTTACCTAAACCTTGAACTGCAACTGTTTTACCTTCAAGAGAATCTGAACCATACTTTTCTTTACATGAAGCTTTAAGTCCCATATATGTTCCATAAGCAGTTGGAATTGATGAATCTCCTCCACCACCATATTCTTTAGGTAGTGCACCAACATAAGGTGTTTCTTTTCTCATTGTTACAAAATCATAATATGTTGTCCCAACATCAGTACCAGTATAATAACGACCATTAAATCCATCAATAAATTTACCTAAAGCTCTAAATAAACCCTCAGATTTATCTTTATCTGGATCACCCCAGATTACAGTTTTACCACCACCATAATCATCTCCAGCAGCTGCAGACTTATAAGTCATACCTCTAGATAATCTAAGAACATCAGTCAACATATCTTCTTCACTATCATAAGGATACATTCTGCATCCACCAACTGCAGGACCCAGTTTTGTACTATGAATCGCAATAGCAGATTTTAATTTTGTTTCATTATCCTGCATGAAAATTACCTGTTCATGCCCCATTTCAGCCATTTTTTCAAACAATTTCATATAATATATACCCCCTATTTTTTAAAAAATTATTAATTTTTACCTACTATTATACTTATTGCAATTACTATACCAATAATTGAATTTTATTTAAAAAAATAAGTTATTTTATTAACAATCGTTTATAACCCCATTAAATCAAGGTTTTTTTATTTTTTTATGTAATAGAAAAATTTTAATAAGGAAAAATAATATTTTAGAACATTAAAAAAAGCCTGCAAATAAATGCAGGCCTGAATATTTTTGCAGGAAATTTATTTCAATCAATATCATATTTATTCATTTTATAATATAGACTCCTCACTGCAATATTAAGCATTTCAGCAGCTTCTTTGCGATTCCCATTTGTTTTTTTAAGAGCCTGATTAATTACATTTTTTTCAGTTTCATTAATTATATCCTTTAATGTATTTTCCTCAATTGATTTTTCTACAGGGGTTAAATTATTACTATTTTGATATTCATCATTAGCTTTACCTAAAGGAGGTAAATGTCTTTCTTTAATTATTTCTTCATCTAAATTCATATGAATCATTGCTCTCCCAATAATATTCTCCAATTCTCTTACATTACCGGGCCATCTATAATTTGCCAATTTATTATAAGCTTTTTCATTAACATCTTTAACAGATCTACCGTACTCCTGATTAAACTTCCTTATAATATGATGGATAAGAGCTTTAAGATCTCCTTTTCTTTCTCTAAGTGGAGGTATGAAAAGTGGAAAAACATTGAATCTATAATAAAGATCTTCTCTAAATTCTCCATTTTCTATTGCATTTTCTAAATTTGTATTTGTAGCTACTATTACTCTTACATCTATTTCTATCGGTTGAGTTCCTCCAACTCTAATTATTTCCTTTTCCTGTAAAACACGCAATAATTTTGCCTGAAGATTTAGACTTATTTTACCAATCTCATCAAGAAAAATAGTTCCACCATTAGCTTCTTCAAAAAGTCCAACTTTCCCACCTTTTTTGGCTCCCGTGAAAGCCCCTTCCGTATAACCAAAAAGTTCACTTTCCAAAATATTATTAGCAAGAGCAGAACAATTAACACTTATAAATTTATTATTTTTTCTTTTACTTGCATTGTGAATGGCATGAGCAAAAAGTTCTTTACCTGTACCACTCTCTCCTCTCAGTAAAACAGTAACAGGAGTTTTAGAGGCCTTTTGAGCCTGATTTACAACTCCTTGCATTGTATCACTTTTACCAATAATATCATCAAAAGTGTATTTAGCATTAAGGTGTCTTATCATTCTTTTAGCTTCATCAAGTTCTTCAGTTAATTTTTTAATCTCAGAAACATCTCTAATTACACCAACACTACCTTTTAGCTCACCATCTACTATGATTGGAGCTACATTAACTATTACATCTTTTTTATTAGGACCAACTTTCATTCGGATATTTTCGACAGGTTCTTTGGTTTCTAAAACTTTATAATGCATACTTTTACCTTCGGCAATATCAACAGTAGCTGGTTTCCCAATAACATCCTCTTCTGTTAAACCAGTTAAGCGAGTATAGGCAGGATTAATCAAAATTCCTATTCCATTTTCATCTACTACTGATATGGCATCTTGAGTAGAATTTATAATTGCCTCCAACATGCCTCGCATTTCTTTTAAATTTGTAATCTCTTCTGCAAGCTTTTTCACTTCTGTTATATCTCTAAAAACTGCAACAGCTCCAATGATTTCCCCCTGACGATCTCTAACAGGAACTCGATTTGTTATAATTGTAGTATCTCCAACATGTTGGACCTGATTTAATTCTGATTCACCTGTTTTTAAAATAATATGAAGCCTTGTATTTGAAATAACTTCTCTTACATCTTTACCAATTGCTTCGCTTTTACTAACATCTAACATTTCTGAAGCAGCATCATTAAAAAGTTCTATACTACCCATCTTATCAATAGAAATAAGCCCATCATGGGTTGAGTTAATAATAACATCTTTTTTACGATTCAAATTATCTAAATATTTTAATCTATTTTTCATATCTATCCCCCAGTTTAAACTTTTAAAATTTTCATTCAATATTTTAAGTAGCTAAATTCTAATTCCATGGGGTATTCATATACAAATCAATAGGCAATATTTCTTCATCAAAATAATTTTCAGTATCTAGAGGAAGCAAGTCCTTATATATGGCTATGAATTTTATTGGTAAATCCAATTCTTGTGAAACCTCTTTAATTAAAGGGTAACCTTCTTTTATATGTTCGATAGTAGTTTCTTCACCTAAATTAATATTACAAATAATATTATCAAAACTAAGTTTACTTTTAGCTTCAATTCTTTTTTTCATATCTAATATACCTTCAACACTATTTGTACTGGGCCTCATAGTATTTATTACAAAATTCATTTCATACTGCTCTTTAGGCAAATTCTTAGAAACACTGGCCAGTGAAATTGCTCCATCTTCATTACCACCTACATCTAAAACACCATGAATATCTTCGTTTTTAATTAATTTATATACATTAGCAGAAACAATCGGAAGATCTGCATGTTTTAAATTTTTAGGATAAACTACTTCAATCCCTTTATCTTCAAGAAATTCACTTTTTTCTCTTGATCTAAAATAGGGATTTACCACATCCAGATCAGCAAGTACTATATTTGAATAATTTTCATTTAATTTCAATGCATAATTAATAGAAAGTTCTGTTTTTCCGCTTCCAAAATTTCCTGTAAAAATTGTAACTCGTTTATTTTCCATTATCTTCTCTCCTTTCAGAGTTATTTTATCATAGAGGATTAATATAGTAAAGATTGTGA
>DATFIM010000108.1 GCA_035270125.1 Halanaerobiales bacterium
TTTTTTATTCTAATATTTGATTATCTCCTATTTCTTCTCCCTCTGGTTCTAAATGAAATAATACATGAATATCTTTGTCAAAACTATTTTTTATCTTTTCTTCTATTTTATGGGTTAACTTATGTGATTCTCCTACACTTAAATCAGAATCTACTACTAAATGCAAATCAACATAAACAGCATTTGCTTTTCCTCTACTTCTAATATGATGACATTCTTTTACATGATCAAAATCTTTTATTATATCTTTTAACTCTTCTGGTTCAATAACTGCTTTATCAACCAACACTCCTGTGATTGGTTTAAAAATCTCATAAGCAGCCTGTAAAATAAATCCAGCCACAATTATAGATACAATCGGATCAATTATTGGAGGAAAGCCCAACCTAATTAATACTAAAGTTAATAAAACACCTGAAGAAATATAAATATCACTTTTAGTGTGGTGGGAATCAGAAATTAAGATTTCACTTTTTAATTTTTCCCCTTTTTTAGCTTCATAAGTTGCTACAAATATATTTACAATTAAGGTAATAACTAAAACTATTAAACTCATTGAAGATATCTCTGGAATTGTTGGATTAAAAAGCTGTGGTATAGCCCCTCTTATAATATTCGCCCCGAGTAAAGTTAACATTACACCTATAAAAAGGCTGGCCATTGTTTCAAATTTATAATGTCCATAAGGATGATTTTTATCTGGAGGTTTTGAAGCAAAATGAATCCCAATTAAACCAATTACATTTGAAAGTCCATCTGTCAGAGAATGAAAACCATCTGCAGTCATACTTGAACTTTTTATTAAATAGCCAAAAATAATTTTTAGCACAGCTACTATTAGATTTAAAATTAAAATTAATCCAAGTGTTTTCTGTACTTTTTTCAAATTATTATCTTTCACTAAAGCTTCCTCCTTTTTACTCTATTACATATTAATATGTTCTCTATTTTTCCCATTATTCCAGGATTTTTCTAAGGTCTTAAAATTATCGATTAACTTTTGTATCCCTGTTTTCATATCTTCTTCTTTCATTATAACAGGAACTATATGTTTTTTCACCCTTTTTATATTAGGACCAAAAGCACAGGATACTCCACATTGAACATTTTTATCTTTTAAAATCTTTACTATACTTTTTGCCTTTTTAGGATCAGCATGTTTTTCCTCTTCTACTGAATTGTTACTGATTTTAGTAACAAACTCTGACTTGTCTTCATCAATTTTATAAATGTAATAATAATCAGCATCACCAAAATGTCTGCTAATAAATTTTTCTCCATCATCTGTAGCACAGGCGATTGTTAAACTCATTTTTTATTCCTCCTTTGTAATTTCCATTTTTTTATCTATTTTTCCATAAAAACAAAGTCTCCAACTTCAACTCCTAATAATTCAGCAACAAGATTACATTTAGCTTTCAAAAGATAATATATTTTTTCTTTAACATCTGATAGTCCTTCTAAATTACCCTGTCCTTTACTTATAATTATATCAGACTCTTTATATTCCTTTTTAAATTCAGAACTGGCTTCTTCCATAACCATTCCCGGTGCTGTACTTCCACTACTAATTATTCTAGCATATTTATCAAGCCCAAGGTTTTTAACCTCTTTTTTACTGATATCATTTAAAATAGGTAGCTCTCTTACTGCATAAGTAATTTTTAAGCCATAATTATTTAATTCTTTTAATAAAATTTTATCAAAAACTGCCTCTCCTGCATTATCAGCAATTATTAATAATTCATCGGCTTTATGTAATTCTTCTTTGAAATTATTATAATCACTTTTAACAAACCCATTTTCTAATGCTAATTCAATATTTTTTTCTATATCAACATTCAAACTAACTCCAGCATCAATAGAATTTCCCATAGCAGACATAACTAAAGCTGCAAAAACTGAGTCTTCTGCTTTTTCAACTTCTTTTTTAACTACTGGTATAAATTTCTTAGCTGATTTTATATTTTTTTCTTTGAAATCTTGATAGGGATCAGCTACTCCTGTCTTTTCTTTTATTATTTTCTGCATTTTCCCGGCTATAATTGGGGCCACGGTATCATCATCTATTTCAGGTACCATTCTGGCATAATCATTCATTATTTCTCTGATTAATTTTTTATTATCAGTTGCCATTCTTGCTGATTCTAAAACCTGTCTATAAATACAGGGAAGACAATCTAATTTTATTTCCACTATTTCACCTGCTTTCTTTAAGATAAATTTTGGATTTACAGATATTATTATATCTAGATTATAATCATATGTCAATAAAAAATAGAAAGCCTGGCAAAAAGCCAGGCCTTAAATAGTTAATTTTATACTTTTTAATCTAACAAATGACAGGCTACATAATGGCCGTCTCCATATTCTCTAAACTCTGGTTCTTCTTCACTACACCGGTCAAAAGCTTTTGGACATCTTGTTCTAAAACTACAACCTGAAGGAGGATTAACTGGACTGGGAATATCTCCCTTCAGTTCAACCTCTCCTAATGGTTTAGAAGGATCAGGTTCAGGAACTGAATGTAATAAACCTTTAGTATAAGGGTGAAGAGGATTCTTATAAAGTTCTTCACTGGAAGTAATCTCCACTATTTTACCAAGATACATTACAGCCACTCGATCACTTATCTGTTCTACAACTGATAGATCATGGGCAATAAAAATATAAGCCAAACCAAATTCTTCCTGTAAATCCATCAGTAAATTTATAACCTGAGCCTGAATAGAAACATCAAGAGCAGATACTGGTTCATCACAGATAATAAGCTCTGGATTAAGTGCCAGAGAACGGGCTACACCTATTCGTTGTCTCTGTCCTCCAGAAAACTCATGAGGATATCTATACAAATATTCTTTTCTTAATCCAACGATTTCCATTAATTCAGCTACTCTTGCCATCCTTTGTTTTTTATTATCTATTTTATGAATATTCAAACCTTCACCTATAATATTTTTCACTGTCATTCTAGGGTTTAAAGAAGCAAATGGATCCTGAAAAATCATCTGCATATTCTTTCTTAAAATTTTCATTTCTTTTTCAGTAGTAGTAGAAATATCCTTTCCATTAAAATAAATTTTCCCGGCAGTAGGTTCATGGACATGAAGGATAGTTCTTCCAGTAGTACTTTTACCACAACCCGATTCACCAACTAATCCAAGAGTTTCATTTTTTTTCACATCAAAAGTTATTCCATCTACTGCTTTTAAATATTCAGTTTTTTGTTTGAAAAAACCTTTCTTTTGTGGAAAATATTTTTTTAAACCTTCAACTTTCAAAATAGTATCTTCTTTTTGAGCAGCACTCATCTTCTATCACCTTCTTTGACATTTAACCAGCAGCGAGATTGATGACCTTTTCCTACATCAGTTTCAATTGGCTGTTTTTCTGCACAAATATCCATTGATTGTTCACATCTTGGCTCAAAACGACATCCTTCAGGAAAATCAAAAGGAGAAGGTACAATACCAGGTATCGTATCAAGCCTTTTTCGTTTTTTACCAACTCTAGGTATAGAGCGAATCAATCCCTCTGTATAAGGATGTTTGGGCTCATTGAAAAGATCAGATATTTTAGCTCTCTCTACTACCTGTCCGGCATAGAAAACTAATACTCTTTCTACCATCTGAGCTATAACTCCTAAATCATGAGTTATAAGCATAATAGAAGTATCAACTTCCTGTTTTAACTCTTTCATTAGTTTTAAAATTTGAGCCTGAATTGTTACATCTAAAGCTGTAGTTGGTTCATCTGCAATCAAAAGTTCAGGCTGACAGGCCAGAGCAATAGCTATCATTACTCTCTGTCTCATACCTCCAGATAATTGATAGGGATATTTATCTATATTTTCTTCTGGGTCAGGAATCCCAACCATATCTAGAATATCAACAGCTCTTTCCATACCTTCTTTTTTATTTAAACCTAAATGAGTTTCATAAACTTCTAATAACTGTTTTTTTACTTTAAATACCGGGTTTAAAGATGTCATCGGTTCCTGGAAAATCATAGACATCTTATTACCTCTATAAGACCTAAGTTGTTTATTACTTAAATTTAATAAGTTTTCACCATTGAAAATAATTTCACCATTTTCAACATAACCTACCCCTTCAGGTAAAAGTCCCATCATGGAGAGAGCTGTTACACTCTTACCACAACCAGATTCACCTAAAATACCTAAAGATTCTCCTTTGTAAAGATCAAATGATATATCTTCAATAGCAGTTATTTTTCCATTATCTGTATCAAAACATGTTGTTAAATTATTAATTTCTAGCAGCTTCTCTCTCTTGTCACTACTCATAGCTACACCTCACAAATTCCATTATCTTTTTTGTCTTGGATCAAGACTATCACGCAAGCCATCACCAAGTAAATTAAAGCCAAGTACACAAAGTATTATTGCAATACCAGGAAATACTATAATCCAGGGAGCTGTAAGTAAAGCAGATCTAGCATCAGATAACATAACTCCCCATTCAGGAGTAGGTGCCTGGGCTCCCAAGCCAAGAAAACCGAGTGCTGCTGAATAAAGAATAGCTGATGCAAGACTCATTGTAGTTTGTACAATTAAAGGTGAAAGTGAATTAACCAAAATATGTCGTGTAATTAACCATGAATCTCCAGCCCCTAAAGTCCTCGAAGCCATTACATATTCTGATTCTTTTACACTAAGAACCTGACTTCTTACAACTCTAGCAAATCTGGGTGTTCCTACAATTCCAATAGCAATCATCGCATTTGTTAAACCTCTACCTAAAATTGAAACTATAAAAATAGCTAATAATATATAGGGAAAGGAAAGTAATATATCCATAAATCTCATAATCACAGTATCTACTATCCCCCCAAAATAACCGGATAACAAGCCTAAAGTGGTACCTATTATAAGAGAAATACTAACTGAAACAAAACCTACAAGTAATGTTAGTCTTGCTCCAAATATCAAACGGGATAGCAGGTCTCTTCCCATCTGATCTGTACCAAATAGGTAGAAATTATCTGTCCCTTCTGAAGTTTTACTTGATTTTGTTAGCTCATCTACATCACTATTTCCCCACTCACTGGATTCTTCTTCACTTTCTAAACCAGTAGTTCCAGTAGACCAGCCTCCTTCATCACCACTACTCTCAGTTGAACTCTCGTTTTCACTGGCTTCTTCACTTCCAGTTGACCAACCAGAATTATCATCTTCTGTACTAGCTTCATCAGAAGTAGATTTATTTGTAGTTTCCTGTTCCATAGTGGTTTCCTGTTCTGTTGTAGTCTCCTGATTAGTAGTAGCTGTTTCTTGAGAACTATCCTTCATCCAAAAAGGAGGTTCTGCTTCATCACCCCAGTGAATTTTGATAGGATCATAAGGGGCGAGAATTGGAGCAAAGATTGCAGTTAAAGCAAAAACTGCTAATATAATCATTCCAATCAAAGCAAGTTTATTTCTTTTTAGTCTTTTCCAGGCATCTAAGACCAGACTAGATTTCTCAAAATCCTGTTTTTCCAAATCCTCACTTCTCACTTTCTTATTTTTCATATCTACCTAACTCCTCATATCAATATTTAATTCTAGGGTCTAATAATGTATAAGTTAAGTCTGTCAGTAAGTTTACAAATACAAATAAAAAGGCAATCGTCAAAGCTCCACCAATTACAACCGGGAAATCTCTTTTATAGATACCATCAAGTATCCATTTTCCCATTCCAGGCCAGGCAAAAACTGTTTCTGTAAGAACAGCTCCACCCATAAAACGACCAAATTGCATTCCAAAAACAGTTATAATCGGGATAGCTGCATTTTTAATTGCATGAATAAAAATATCTTTAAATTTTAACCCTTTGGCTCTAGCAGTTCTCATATAATCCTGTTTTAACACTTCTAAAAGTGATGATCTTGTCATCCTTGCAATTATAGCCATAGGAATTGTACCAAGAGCAATTGCAGGTAATATCATATGTTTTATACTGGAAATAAATAAATCCCATTGTCCTGTTAAAAGACTTTCAAATAGGACAAAATTAGTGGTTAATGCACTTAAATCCATTTCTGCTGCAATTCTACCCGCTGTGGGCAAAATATTAAGAGTTACTGCAAATAGAAGTATTAACATAAAACCAAGCCAGTATACTGGCATTGATATACCTATCAAAGCAATCATCGAGAAAAAATAATCAAAAATAGTATTTTGCTTCCAGGCTGCAATAGAACCTGCCGTTAATCCAACTAATAAAGCAAATATCATTGCAAAAACAGATAATTCAATTGTAGCCGGTAATTTTTCTCCAAGCATATTCCAGACTGGTCTTTTAGACATTAAAGATTGACCAAGGTCCAGATGAACAGTATCATTTAAAAACCGTCCATATCTAACCAAAAAAGGATCATTTAATCCCATTTCTTCTCTTGCTTCTTCCAAAGTCTCTTCTGTAACATGAGTTCCCAACATCATTTGGGCGGGATCCCCGGGAATCAAATCAATCATTCCAAATATTAAAAACGACATTATTAATAAGACCGGTATTAACATTAATAATCTTTTAAGAACATATCTAAACATGTTCAATTCCTCCATACTCTATAATTATCTCTCTTTTTTGATAATGTAATATCCTGCCAACTTAAAAGATTGGCAGGATATTTTTTATTATTACTTTTTGCTTTTTACTTACTTAATTTTTCTACTTTATCCAGGTATTTCTTAAATATACCTGTCCTGTAGGATGAATTTCAAAACCCATTACATCATTTGCTGCTCCCATAAATTTATTCATATGAGCAATTGGTACCCATGGTGCGTCTTCATGGATAACATGTTGAGCAGCCTTATACATACCAGCTCTTTCAGGCTTTCCTGCTGTAGATTCTTGAGCCTGGATTAGGATTTTGTGGAGAACATCACTTTTATAGAAAGCTATATTCCCTGCACTACCCATAGTTGCATTATCTTTATCTAGAAGAACATATAGGAAGTTATCAGGGTCTCCATTATCTCCTATCCAACCAAGTAAGGCCATATCATGTTCTGCATTTTCAGTTTTATCCAAATAAGTACCCCAATCATAGGTTACCAATTCTAATTCTATGCCAACATCTGCTAAATTACTTTGAATAGATTGAGCAACTTTTTTACCTTCTGGCATATAAGGTCTTGGGTTATTAGGATACCAGAGGTCAATACTAAATCCATCTCCATATCCTGCTTCTTCTAATAATTCCTTTGCCTTTTCTGGATCATAACCATAATCTTCTACTCTATCATTATATCCCCAGAGAGTTGGTGGCATTGGATTTTTAGCTGCTGAAGCTACTCCATTATAAGCACCTTCAATAATTGACTGTTTGTCAATAGCCCAACTTATAGCCTGTCTAACTTTCTTGTTATTTAAAGGTTCTTTAGTAAAGTTCATTGCCATATATGAAACATTCATACCAGGCTGAGCCATAAGTTTAATATTATCTGACTCTCTAATAGTTCCTACATTTTGCGGACCAAAGTTATCAATTAGATCAAGGTCATCTCCTTTTAAGCCCATAACTCTTGTAGTATTTTCTGGAACTACTCTAAATACAACTTTATCAAGATAAGGTCTTCCATCCCAGTGATCTTCAAAAGCAGATAAAGTAATTTGAGAGTCATGTTCCCAGTTTTCAAACTTAAATGGTCCAGTTCCTACTGGGTTAACTCTAAATTCTTCTACTCCCATATCTTTCATAGCGTCTTCTGAAATTATAAATGCTGGAAAAGAAGCGAGATTATAAATAAATGGAGCATATGGTTTAGATAAAGTAATTTTCACCTGATAATCATTAATTTTTTCTACACTTTCAACCATACTGTACATATAACCCCAGTAAGCAAAATCTCCCTTATGATAAGGATGGTCTTCATTCATCTGTCTTTCAAATGTAAATACTACATCATCTGCAGTAAACTCTGTACCATCATGAAATTTAACTCCTTCTCTTAGTTTAAATTCCCAAACCTTTCCACCATCAGAAACTCGCCATTGAGTAGCTAAAGCCGGTTCTACTTCTGTACTCCCAGCTTTAAATCTTACTAAACCTTCAAAAACATTAGTAAGTACTTTTACTGATTCACCATCAGTGACATCTGCCGGATCGAGTCTAACAGCATCTGCCCCACGACCAAAAACTAAAGTACCTCCATAATTAGGTTCCTGGGCCAAGGCACTTGAAGAAAATAAAAGACTAACCAACATTAACACCGCAAATAAACTAAAAAATAATTTTTTTGTCAACTTCTCTCCTCCTCGTTAATAGTAAATAATCTAATTATTTATTATTCAACATATTATCAGACTAAAGTGCAAAAATCAACCACTTTCTTCTTTAAATAAAAAGTTTCTTTTTTATTAATTTTCTTAATTATCACCCCTTTTATAAAATATTTTAAAGTATATATTGCTAAATTTACTATTTCAATAAAAGAAATTTAATATCAAATGTAAATATAATTTTAATTTAAAAAAATATTATTATTCTATTGTAGACTACTTAGTATTATATTAAACATAAGTTAGTAAAATTCCTTCATTTATTTTATATTATTTCTATTCTGAATCATTCAACTATACCTCATCCCATTTTAGTTCTAACAATCCCTCTAAATTCAATAATCCACTATTTAGATTATCTATCTGCTTATCTTTTGCTATTTGCAGAGTAAATTGGATCCATATTTCATTTCTAACTTCTTCTCTTTTTTCAATACTAAAATCCTTAATATCGATATTCTGTTCACCGATAATAGTACTAATATTGCCTAAAATACCTGGTTTATCAACTACCTTACATTTTAAAATTTTATAATTCTTAGTATCCATTTTAAATTCAATTTGATTTAATAAAAATAAAGCTATGATTACCATTAAAGTAGTAACTGAGGCAAGAAAATAATAATTAGCACCTACAGCCAGGCCAATAGCAGCTGTGGCCCATAAACTTGCAGCAGTAGTAAGCCCTTTTACAGAAAATCCTTCTTTGATAATTGTACCTGCTCCCAGAAAACCAACACCACTAACTACCTGAGCCGCAATTCTACCGGCATCAGACATTTCATATAATACATTCATACTAATTGAAATCATCATTAATATAGTTGAACCTACACCAACTAAAATATGAGTTCTTAAACCCGCAGGTCTATTATGTCTTTCTCTTTCAAAACCAACTAAACCACTTAAAGCTAAAATTAACAATAAATTTATTATAATATCTTCTCTTACAACTATAATAAACACCTCCCCTAAACTTAGTATACTTAATATATTCCATAGTTACAGATAAAAACCTGCCTACCATAGTAAAAACCTGGCATCTTAGCCAGGTTTAATTAAAATTATTTTTTGTAATTACTTTTTTTCTGTACTAACAGTTTTCAAACTTAGCTATAAAACTACTCAAAATTGAAATCTCATTCCAGCAAATATTTGCTCCAATCCATCAAAATTACCAGCTGCAGCTACCATAAGATAAGGTAACTTCTTGATTTTAAGACCTGTTTCTAATCTCAAAACTTCAATTTCAAGATTATGAAAATAGTTTAAATTAAAAACCAGTGGTCCAGGTATATAATTAAACCCAGTGTAAGCTGCATAATCTTCAAATTTAGTTTCTGTTAATGAAAATACAAAAGGATATAATCCTGCTGTCAGGCTTAGATTTTTGCTAAACTGGATTATATCATCAAAACCTAACAAGACTTTGTAATTATTATCCTCAAATACACCTTTTGAATCAATAAAAAGTCCATCAGTAATTGAAAATTCCAAACCAAGTTCCAGATAAGAAAAATCTTCTCTACTTTTAAAATTAAGTATATTCTTTTTGTTTTTGGTCTGATACTGAAAATCTATATCAGATGAATATTTTTCAGTAAAAATAATTTGTAAATACTGATTATTTAGCCTAAAGACTGGCTCCTTATTTTTAAAAAGAAGTTTATCCAGACCATCCAGACTGGCAGCAGGTCCTAAATCCGCTATATTGGAGCTTAAATAAATAGCATAAGTTCTTTTTCTTTTATTTTGATTTCTATCCTGCAGGCGATCATTAACCTTATTTTCTTTTAGTTTCAAAAAACCAATCAGTTTAGTTTCTCCTGCAGCCAACCTTACAGTAGTAGAAAAATCAGTACCTGAATTAACTGAAAACCTGACTTCTGACTCAATTTCTCCTTTGCTGGTCAGATTTAAGGGGGTTAACTCGGTCGAAAAATCTATCAGCTGAGTTTTCAACTCTTTCTGCTCCCAGTTTAAAATTTCTTCTGAAAGATTAATATAAGCGGTAGTACCGACTTCTGTTCTCAAAGTTGGATTCGCAATACTCAATGATTTCTGTTGTGATTTTTCTGCTGAAAGAACTAAATTATCAACTATTTTTGCAGACAAAATATTAATTTCATTCTCAGAATAAATAAATTCAAAATCACCTGTCTGCTCAGTATTAAGTGATAATTGTTCTAACTTCCTATTTAGCCAACTCTCTTCAGTTAAATCTATAACTGTTAAACTGTATCCTATTTGATTTGGATTAGCTGCTAGAACAAAGTTTCCCATCTGAACTGTATTAAAAACAAAAAAGATTATAAAAATCAGCATTAAAAAAATTATTTTTCTCATCTTAGCTCCCTCACTGACCTATAATCTTAGGTGTAATAAAAATCAACATCTCTCTTTCACCTTTTTTATTGCTTTCTTCTCTAAATAACCAGCGGATCAGGGGAATATCACCCAACACCGGTACCTTACTCTTATATTCTGAAATTTCATCCAGGGTCATTGCTGCCATGGTGATTGTTTGATTATGTTTTGTTCTAATAGTTGAAGAAATTTCGCTTCTTCTGACTATCAACTGATTTTCCTGTTCATCAGTAAAATTACTTATATTTGGTGAAATTTTCATCCTAATATATTCTTCAGCTTTAACC
>DATFIM010000109.1 GCA_035270125.1 Halanaerobiales bacterium
ATTTGCCCGAATACATAACATTATGTTTGTTTTTTCGGGGATTTTTAATGAATTAAAATCATAATCAATTTGTTCAACAATTTCAATGGCTTTCTTATCATTCAAAATAGGGTTTTCTTTTTTACTTTCCAGAGCTTTTCCTGCCAATGGTATAAGCAATGTTTCCTTTTCTTCCTTCAAAACAATCTTTTCCATTAGTATCTCTCCTAATAAATAATTTTCTCATCTTTCTCACTCCAATCATATAAAGAGGACAAATTTTATGTTATTGATACTTCTGGAAACTTAAAATCACCTAAATCACAATCAATGTTTTTGACAAAGAAAGGATCTGTTTTATAATTTTCCATAGTATAATTCATATCAGACCAGTAGGGCATAAACCCAAACTCTATTTTATTTATATTTTTAAATGGCAAATAATCTATTAACTCAAAAAAACTTATATTTTCAAGAGAAAAAATACCTACAAGTTTTAAAGTAGATTCCTTTTTTATAGCAATAATCATCGTATTTAATTCAGGAATTTCATAAATATAATCTTTAAGATAGCCTAAATAAATATGAAAAATATTTATACTTGAAGTATTTAAACAATCAAGTTTTTGTGAATAATTTATTCGATTATAAATATAATTCCATACCTTTTTACTATCATAATTAATTTTTTGAGGTTTTATATTATTATTAACTTCACATTTATATACTGGTAATTTTTCATAAACACGTTTGAATCCGAATTTTGGATAAAAATCTACCACACTATCATTGGCTGATAAATACATAGGAATACCTTCATATTCATCTAAAATATGGTTCATCAATATTCCTGAATAACCCTTCCCTCTGAATTCTTTTTTGGTAGCTACAGATCCTATTGAGAGAGCTAAATATTTTTTTTGATTAAAAACTAAATCTGTCTTAAAAACACTAATATTTGATACAATTTCATCATTATTAATATATGCATAACTTTCATAATTATCATCCCATAAATTTAAATCAAACCAAAACTGAAAATCAAAAAAAATATTCTTTAATAGATTATTTAAAAGGATTTGATAGTTTTTATCATTACTATTATTGAAAACAATATTCTCTTCTATTTTATTCATTTTAATAGTCTCCTATCTTGTTAATTATTAACTAGTTTCACCTGAAAAAATAACTTTTGTTATAATATAATTCAACAAATGAGAAAACATTCCTGTATTAAATAAGATATATATTGTCATAATTTTTTTAAATTTAATATAAGCTTTAAAATTTATACTTCAGCTATATTCTTGTTCTCAATCAATTTAAATGTTATATTAATTGTGAAAGATTTAACAAAATAAGAAAGGGGTAATTAATATGAATACTTTTACAATTCCACCTGAAATAAAATTTAATGAAAACTCATTAGATCATCTTTCTTCCTTAGATGGAAAAAGGGCTGTCTTGGTAACAGGAGGCAGTTCAATGAAAAAATATGGATTTTTGGATAAAGCTGAAAGACTTCTCTCGAAAGCTAATATAGAAAGTAAAATCATTGATGGAGTAGAACCTAATCCTTCAGTAAAAACTGTCCAAAAAGGTAAAGAAATAATGTTAGAATTTAATCCGGACTGGATTATTGCCATTGGAGGTGGTTCTGCTATAGATGCTGCTAAAGTGATGTGGACATTTTATGAATATCCAAATCTAAACTTTGAAGAAATTATTGAAGTAGGATCAATACCAAAATTAAGAAATAAAGCGAAATTTATAGCTATTCCTTCTACAAGTGGTACTGCTTCTGAAATTACAGCTTTTTCTGTGATTACCGATACAGAGAAAAAAATTAAATATCCAATTGTTTCTCCAGAAATTATACCGGATATTGCAATTGTAGATCCTAAAATACCTTCTACTATGCCTTCACATATAACAGCTAATACAGGAATGGATGTTCTTGCTCATGCAATTGAATCTTATGTATCCACTAATTCCAGTGATTATAGTAATCCTCTTGCTCTAAAAGCTATAAAATTAGTTTTCAATTATCTGCCTAAAGCTGTAGAAGATGGTGATAATATGAAAGCTAGAAGAAAAATGCATAATGCTTCAACAATGGCAGGAATGGCTTTTTCCAACTCTTCTCTTGGAATAGTTCACAGTCTGGCCCATAAAATCGGTGGTGAATTACACATAACTCATGGTCTGGCAAATGCAATTCTTTTACCGCATGTTATTGATTATAATTATGATTCAGCTCAGGATAAATTTAGAGAAATTGAAAATCAACTTGAAACTGATAGTTTAACTAATAAAATAAATGATTTAAATAAAAAAGTTAATATTCCTAACTCTTTTCAAGAAATTGATTGGCTGGATTATACAGATCAAGATTTTGAAGATATACTAACTAGAATGTCAGAAAATGCTCTGGAAGATCCCTGTACTCTTACAAATCCAAAAGAACCTACAGTTAATGACATGAAAAGATTATATGAAAAATCATATTATGGTAAATAAAGATAAAAGTGGGGATATAATATTATATCTCCACTTTTTTAATTAAAGATAACTGGCTAAAACCATTAAGCCATGTATAGTTGCTAATACAGCAGTAATATAAGCCAAAATTATATGATATTTAATTGGTATATGTGTCCATCCTCTCCGATTCATTCTAGGTATTGCTGCTGTGAAGATCAATAATAAATAAGTTAAAATACCTAGATAAACTACTATAGGATAATTGCCCCAATAAGTATATGCAATATTATTTAACCAAAGCATATAATTCCTCCTTCCTCACTTTATGCTTGAGTTTTTTTAGCATAAGCAACAATCTCTTTAATATGCTTTTTATTGACATAATTAGTCGGGTTATAATAGCTTTCAAGTATTGCTTTTTCGTCCTTTGTTTTATTTTTTTTATTTTCAAGAAATTTTTTATAGACATTTAACATTACTTTAAAAACACCTGTAACTTTCGTAAAATCAACGCCTCCAGGCAAATAAAAGAATTTATGAAATTCCAATTGCTCTTCAGTAAAATTATTTTTTTTGATATCATTAATGTCTTCTTCCACATTATTGTTACCACCACTGGCAAAAATAATAATTGGTTTATCTTCAAACCATTTTAGAACTTTTTTAATTTTGTTCATTTTCCCCATATATACACCGGTTCCAAAAATGATATTTTGATATTCGTTTATTTCATCTTTTTTAAATTCTGAAAAATCCCTTATTTCCCAATCCAACTCTTCTGCAATCCAGGTTGCATATTGAAAGGTGTTTCCATATTTACTCTTATACAAAACAATTTTTTTCATTATCTTTATCCTTTCTTTAGAGTTTTCACTGCCTTATCAGCAGCAATCTTTCCAGTTAAGATGCTTATCGGTAAACCTGAAGGGCTAAATGTCCATTGTCCGGCTTTTAATACATCAGGAATTGGAGTATAACAGGTTTTTTTGATTCTAGTCATTTTAGTTATAGCTGGTATAACATCATTAGTAAAAGCCCAACCAGTTATACTTCCCTCATAATTGCCACTTAACCTTTCAATAGTCAGAGGTGACGAACTAAATTGATGAATTATATTTTCTTTTATATTTTCATAAATACTATTATTTAGAACACTAATAATCTTTTCTTCAGTAAATTTTTTAAATTCTTCATAAAAACCTAAATCATTAATATTTTTGATAAATTCATAATTCATAGGTACACTAACAATTAATCCTGTTTTTCCTTCTGGAGCAAGTTCCTTATTTCTTAATGAAGGAATAGCAATCTCATAGGTAGTATAATCTAAATAATTATTCATCCAATTTAGAATCTCTTCTTTATTTTTATATTCACTTACATTTTTAAATTTCTTAGTTATTTTTGTTTGCCCATCTTTTTTAGGAGTATAAAAACAATGACCACTGGATTTTTTTGAGAAATATTCTTTATCCATATCAACAGCCAAAAAAAGTGAATAAATTGAGTCTCCTCCTTTTTTATCGTTTAAAACATATTTTTGTTTTTTTACCTCCTGTTTTACTCTATTATCTTTTATTTTTTCAATATTAATTGCTTTATATAACTGTTTTAAATCAGCTGCCCAGATTAACTGATCATACTCATATTTTTTATTATTTTGATCAAAAATGGTTTTATTAACACTATCAATTTTTTCAATTCTTGTATCAAATTTAATAATACCCGCTGATTTATTAATATATTTTTTTAACTTTTCAACCAAATCAGAAGTCCCTCTAAGAGGATATTCATAATCTAAATACAGACTGAAATAGCTTAAGGCAAAAGAAGCAGGTGTCTCCGGAAAAAAATGTTGGCTAATAATATCAATCAATGATTGATTATCAGTAAATTGACTCAAATAATCATTAACCGGTATTTTAAAATTTTTGATTTTCAAATATTTTGGCATAAATTTAAATAACCAGGGGAGCAATGTTTTAAATAAATATTCTTTGTCATTTTTTAAATCTTTAAATAATGGATTTTCAATTCCATATAAAATATCCATGTAATCCATAATTTTCTCTATTTCATGAATTATTAAATCAATATCATTTTCATTATCAGGGTAAAGTTTCACAAGCATATCTCGATATTCATATAAACTCTCAGTGCTTTCAACGCGGATAAATTCTTCCTCTATCCCAATAGTGACTATACTTTTAACTAATTCAACATCTAAATCAAGTTGTTTTAACATAGGTTTTACAATTCCCGAATCAAGTATACCTCTAACACCAGTGTCAAATAAAAAACCATCATAATAAAATGAATTAACCAAACCACCAACTTTTTCTTCTTTTTCACAAATTAATATTTTATAACCATTTTTAGTTAAAAAAGCTGCACTTGTTAATCCCGCAATCCCTCCACCTACAATAATCGCATCATATCTCATATTTATCCACATCCTTTATTACTGAACCAATCATTTCTAAAGATAAATTCCAAATTTTTTTCTGTTTTTCTTTATCTAAAGCATGTTTAGCAGGTTTTTCCTCAATTGTTAAGTTAAAAAACTTAGCACTAACATCTCTTAATTCATCAGCTGAAGCTAAATAATAGAGAGCATCACCTGATATTTTAGGATCTTTCAAAAAATGCCAGGTCACATTATGCAAAAACCAGCGATATAATATGCCATTATTATTACCGATATTAGTTCTTACACCACCAGGATGCATTGCATTAATAGTAACTCCTGTCCCTTTTAATTTTTTTGCTAATTCCCAGATAGTTAATAATTGAGCTGTCTTAGAAGCACCATAACTCCTCAACCCCATATATATTCGCTTTTCCCAGTTTATATCATTTATATTTAACCCATTAAAACGATGACCTTCAGAATTAACCTGAATAATTCTGGAAGGAGCAGATTCAATCATTCTTTTTAATAACAATTTAGTAAATAATAATATTGATAGATGGTTGACACAAAAAACCATTTCAAATCCATTTTTATTTAATAATTTTTTAGTTGAATACATACCAACACTATTAATTAAAACATCAATTTTTTGATAATTATCTAAAATTGACATAGCAGCTTTTTTAACCTGTTTTAAGTCTGAAAAATCAGCAATATAATAATCTAGTAATACTGAATAATTTTTCTCAATTTCTTCTTTAACAGCAATTGCCTTCTTTTCATTTCTTACTACTATTACAATATTAGCACCACCAGTTGCTAAAGCTTTAACAGCTTCATATCCCACACCAGAAGTAGCACCGGATACAACACATAGTTTTCCAGCCATTGATTTATTACTATTTTTCTGTTCAGCTTTATTATTTTTGATAAAAATCAATTCTTCTGGAATTTTAAATAACATTTTTACATCTCCTTAACCGAAAAATACCCTCATGAACCACCGATAGATCGGTCTAATTAGAGGTATTTCGTCAAAAATATCTCCCCAAAGATCATAATAATCTCTCTGTTCAATGATTAAACCTTCATCATTAAAAGTTAACCTTGAAATTCCATAAAGCGGTTTTGGTGGGAAAAATCTAAATGACATAGTCATTTTCCACTCCATCATTACAATATTATCAATTTTGCTAATATTAATAATATCCATCTTTAAACTTTTACAACGTTTTGTCAAACGATTACACATTTCTTTAAATTCATTTTTACCTTCAATTCTTTGAATAGAATCCTGAAATTTAATATTATCATCATAAAGTGGAAAAATATGATTCCAATCAGGTTTTCCTTCCTCATTATAGGTTTTTGACCATAATTCTTTTATCTTTTTGGTAGATAATATTTGACTATCTGATAGGTTTGTTGTCATAAAAACACCCCCATCTCATTTATTTGTATTGTCACTTTTAATAATAACTGAATAAACTATCTTACTAAAAATTTTTTATAAAGTATATACAAAAGCAAAAGTCCAAATACTGTAGCAAATCCAGCTAAGAGAAAAGCAGAATCAAAAGAACCAGTAGCATCCAGAAGCCAGGACCCAATAAGACTGGTTATTGCCCCCATTCCAAAAGCACTAAATACTAAACCATAGTTCAT
>DATFIM010000110.1 GCA_035270125.1 Halanaerobiales bacterium
ACCGACGACCTTCAGGTTATGAGCCTGATGAGCTACCAGACTGCTCTACCCCGCGTTGAAAAATGGTGAGCCATGGAGGATTCGAACCTCCGGCAACCTGATTAAAAGTCAGGTGCTCTACCAACTGAGCTAATGGCCCATTTCCTAATGCGACAGTATATATGGTAACATCTATTTAGCTATTTGTCAAGAAATAAAAACTATAAAATTTCTAAATCTACTTTTAAATTTAAAAAATAAGATTTTATTTCTTTTTTTTGTTTTTTTGATAATTTTTTTACCCATTTTTTCGTTCCAGGACGATCCAAAGAATTGATCTGAACTTTATCGGGATTCAATTTTTTTATTAAATCAGCAAATTTATTTAATTCTTTAGCATTATTGTTTATCTCAGGAATAATAAATATCTCCAGCCAAATATCACCTTTAAACTCTTTTTTTAATTTTAATAATCCATCAGTTATTTGATTTAAACGTAAAGATTTTTCAGGTTTATTTATTTTTTCAAATATCTTATTACTGCCTGCATCCAAAGATGGTATGATTAGATCTACCTCTAAAATATCTTCTCTAACACTTTTTTTCCATAAAAGAGATGAATTAGTTAAAAGAGCAATTTTATAATTAGGATAACGTTTTTTTATAAATTTAATTATTTCATTTATTTTAGAATGAAGAGTTGGTTCACCAGTAGATGAAAATGTTATATAATCTAAATTAGGCTTTTGGGCTAAATAATCATCCAATTCACTAATAATTCTATTTGTTGGTGTATATTCTTTTCTCTTTAAAGTTAAATTTGACGTTTTACCAACCTCACAATAAACACAATCAAAACTACAACTTTTATCAGTAATTATATTAATTCCTAGAGATTTTCCAAGTCTTCTAGAATAAACAGGTCCTTTTAAATATTTGTAATTCATATAATATTTACTCCTTATCCTTAAGGTAAATATTTAATAGGGTTTACAGTATTACTTCCTTTTCTTATTTCAAAATGTAGATGAGGACCAGTACTTAATCCAGTACTACCAGAAAGAGCTATTACATCTCCAACTCTAACTGTACTTCCTTTCTTTACAATTAATCTTGAATTATGGGCATATCTTGTTTTTATATTATTTCCATGATCTATTGTAACAGCTTTTCCATAACCACTTATCCAACCACTTTGGATTACCCTTCCTGAAGCAGCTGCTCTAATTTCTTTATGTAAAGGAACAGCAATATCTAACCCTGAATGAAAACTTCTTTCATTATTAATAGGATGAATCCTACTACCATAACTTGAAGAAATTCTTCCCATAACCGGCCATATAAAAGCACCTTTAGTTAATTGAAATGACCTGGCAGTGTTTTTTTCCATATATGGAATTATTAAATTATCTCCAATTCTTATTGTAGAATTTCTTAAATTATTAGCAAGTTTAATTGTTTCTATATCAACACCATATTTTTTGGAAAGACCAGAAAGAGTATCTCCAGGTTCTACTTCGTGGATTATTTTATTACTTAGATTTACATTTCTTCCTCCACCTTTACCAGTTTTAGGAATTATTATAGTATCTTCAGGTTTAATTAAATTTGAATTTAAATTATTTTTTTCTTTAATATCAGATACAGTTGTATCATATTTTTTAGCTAAATCATAGAGAGTATCACCTTTTTTAACTTTATATTTAATATCTGTAGTTCTTTCTTTTAAAGCTTTATAAGTTGAATCACCTACAACTCCATCAACTTTTAAACCATTATTACGCTGAAAGGTTTTGACTATACTTTTTGTACCTAATCCATAAATACCATCTACAGTTATATTATATCCTAAATTACTTAACATATTTTGAACTTCTTCTACCTTTTCATTTTTATCCTTCAAATCTAATGAAAGAGCAAAACTACTGATTGTAAAAATAAATATCATAAATATAGATATAAGTGCAATAAAATATTTGTTTTTATTCATCTTTGTCATCCTTTCTCAATTTTTGCCATTACTTATTATATATTATTCTATATACTTTATAATAATCCTTTTTATTTATTAAATAATATTATATTAGTAGTAAAAGACCAAACTTACACAAAATATATAAGTTTGGTCTTTATTATTTATTTAAAATATTGATTTACTAAGAGCAGTTACTAATTCTATACTTGCTTTTACATCAGATAAGTCCACCATTTCTGTAGGGGTATGAACATACCTGGTTGGTATAGATATTGTACCTGATGGAATTCCACCTTTAGTTAAATGTATGGCACCTGCATCGGTTCCACCAAATTCTAAAACTTCAAATTGATAATTTATTGAATTATTTTTACATTCTTTTATAAGCAAATCTTTTACTAATGGATGAGTAATAGTTGAATTATCTTTGATTTTTATAGCAGCCCCTTCTCCTAAAGAAACATCCATAATGTGTGATTCAGGTGTATCTCCAGTCGCTGTTACGTCAACAGCTATTCCAATATCAGGTTCTATTTGATAAGCAGCTGTTTTAGCTCCTCTAAGACCTACTTCTTCCTGGGTTGAAAAAACAAAATATAATTCATTATTATTATCTTGAATATTTTTTATTGCTTCAATTAATACTACACATCCGATTCTGTCATCATGATAATTAGAAATAACCCTATTATTATTTTCAGAAAAATTAGGAGCATATATAGCAGTATCACCTATTCCTACTATTTTTTCAGCTTCTTGCTGGTTATTTGCCCCTATATCAATATATAATTTACTCATTTCCAGATCATTAATATTTTCCAATTTTTCTACTCCTATAGTTCCTATAGTTCCATCTGCAAAAACTATAGGTGTACCAGGTAGAAAATTATGCCCAACGCCTCCCACATTGGTAAATCTTAAAAAACCATCTTCATCTATATGAGTTATCATTAAGGCTATTTGATCCATATGGGCAGCAAACATAATTTTTTTACCATTACTTTTACCTTTTTTAACTGCAATTAAATTACCAAGGTTATCTTCATAAACATTATCAACATAATTATTAATCTGTTTTTTAATATATTTTCTTATTTTTTCTTCATCACCTGAAGGGCCAAAAACAGAAGTTATTTCTTTTATTAATTTTTTCATTTAAAATTCCCCCTTATTCAAATCTTGCAAATATAATTTTATTAGTTTTTTTAAGTAATCATAGTCTTTAAGACTTATTAATGAAACTGGTGAATGAATATATCTAGATGGCAAAGAGATAACTGCTGAAGGAATACCTTCTTTAGTTAATGAAATTTCTCCTGCATCAGTACCACCAGTATTAGATTTTTTTATTTGGTATGGTATATCATTTTGTTTAGAAGTATTAATTATCCCCTGAATTATTTTTTTATTACTAATCAAGGATTTATCCATTATAGTTAAAGCTGGTCCTTTATCTAGTGATGAAGAGAATTCGTAGTCTTCACTTTCAGGAACATCAGAAGCAGAAGTAGATTCAATTATTAAAGCCATTGAAGGTTCAATATCAAAAGCAGCACGTCCTGCACCTCTTAAGCCTACTTCTTCCTGTACTGAAAAAACAACATATAAAGGAAAATCATATTCATATTTTAATAAATCAATGATTACAGAACAACCAACTCTGTCATCAAAAGCTTTTCCTTTTGCATGATTAATTCCTAATTGTTTAAATTTAGTTTTAAAACTAACAAAATCACCTAATTCAATATACTTTTTAGCTTCTTTTTTACTTGAAGTTCCAATATCAATATATAAGTTACTCCAGGGAATTGGGTTATTTCTTTCTGAGCTTTTTTGAAGATGTATTGCTTTTGATCCAATTACACCATTTATCTTATCATTTCCAACAATTACAGGTTTGGATACAAGAGATCTTTTATCTATATTACCTACGGGTCGAAAATTTAACAACCCATTACTTTCTATTCCTGTTATCATTAAGCCTACTTCATCCATATGTGCGCTTAATAACACCTTTTTTCCTTTCTTTTTTTTACCTTTAACAGCAATTAAATTTCCCATTACATCAGTCCATAATTCATCAACTTTATCTTCAATATTATCTTTAATTATATCTCTAACTTCTGATTCATTACTAGATACTCCAGAAGCTTCAGACAATCTTTTTAATAACATCTTAATCCCTCCACAAAATCAGAGTCTATCCTGGCAATAAATTGCGCAAGAAGTTTTCCACCAGATCTGACATCTTTCATTGATATAGTTTCTACAGAAGTATGCATATATCGTAGAGGAATAGATACTAATGCAGAAGCTACTCCACTTTTTGTTATCTGTATTGCCCATGTATCAGTACCTGCAGGATGAGGCCATGGTTCTACCTGATAAGGAATACCTATATCTTCAGCAATGCTTTTCATCTTTTTAAATATATTTTGATGGACATGAGGTCCAAAAGCTATTGCTGGTCCTTTATTCATTTCTACTACTAAATCGTTTTCTACTCCTGGCATATCACCATGACAAACATCAACTGCTATTCCAATATCGGGATCGATATTATATGTACTGGTATTTGCCCCTCTTACACCGACTTCTTCCTGTACTGTAGCAACTGCATGAACATTAACCTTTGATTTTAAATAAGATAGTTCTTTAAAACATTCATAAAGCATTACAACCCCTGCTCTGTCATCCAATGCTTTACCACTAACATATTCATTTTTAAGATTCATAAATTCTCTTTTTAAGGTTATCATATCACCAATAGTTATAATCTCTTCTATTTTTTCTTTTTTTAAAGATGTATCAATATATAATTTGTTTAATTTTGGCGATTTAGAACTTTCTTTATTATTTAGTAAATATGGTGATTTAGTGCCTATTATTCCAATAATATCTTCTTTCCCATGAATAATTACTTCTTGAGCCAATAAAGTTCGTGGATCAACTCCACCTATATTGGTAAACCTTATAAATCCTTTATCATCTATACTTTTTACCATTAAACCAATCTCATCCATGTGAGCTGCTAACATTAAATCAATTGTATCATCCTGCTTATTATCAGCCCATTTTGTTGCAGTTAAATTTCCAAGTGAATCTTTTGTGATTTTATCACTGTATGGTTCAAAAACTTCTTCAATAATATCAGCTAAATTTTTTTCATAACCTGAAATACCATTAGTTTCAGACAAGGTTTTTAAGAATTTTTTATTCTCCAAAATATTTCCCCCTTAATTAATTTTAAATATTAGAATATTTTTCAAAACCAGAAAAATTTAATTGTCTTAATGCCTCATACAAAACAATAGCTACTGAATTTGCAAGATTTAAAGACCTTGCATTTTTGTCAGCTACCATTGGAATCCTTATTGTCTTATTTAGATTATTTTTTAAAAATTTTTCTGGTAAACCAGCAGTTTCTTTTCCAAAAACAAAAAAATCATTTTTAGAATAATTCATTTCATGATAAGAATTAGGAGCTTTCTTTGAAGCAAAATATAAATTACTATCATTATGTTTTTTTAAAAATTCCTTGAAAGAATCATAATAATATATGTCCAGCATATCCCAGTAATCTAATCCTGCTCGTTTTAAATATTTATCATCAGTTGAAAAGCCCAAGGGTCTAACTAAATGTAATGAACTATTTGTTACAGCACATGTTCTAGCAATGTTTCCTGTGTTTTGTGGAATTTCAGGTTCAACTAATACAATGTTAATTTTTAATCACCTCTTTTTTAGTAATTTCTAAATTTAACCCATCATAGGCTAATTCTATATTATTAGGTAACATTTTATTTGTTTTTTCATGTTCCATTTCATGTGAAATATGGGTAAAGAAGGTTTTTTTAGGTTTTATTTTTTTTACAACTTCTAGTGCTTCTTCTAAATTCATGTGAGTAGGATGTTCTTCAAAGCGAAGTGCATCAATAATTAATAAATCAATATTTTTTATTTTTTTAAAAGTTTCTTTTGGAATATAACTGCAATCAGTAATATATGCCATATTCTTTATTTTATAACCAAATACATCCAATTCACCATGTTTTACTTTTAAAGGAGTAATAGAAATATTATTAAATTCAAATTTTTTCTTTATTGTATTTAAAGTTACCTGAGGAATTCCACCCCCCATTTGTAATGGATCAAAAATATAATCAAAAATATTTTTTATTTTATTCATAGTATCTTTATTCCCATAACAGGGAACAGAACTACCTTTTAGCCAATTAATAACTCGTATATCATCAAATCCCATTATATGATCAGCATGAGCATGAGTAAATAAAACTAAATCAATATTTGTAATATCATTTTCTAACATTTGTAATCTTATTTCAGGACTGGTATCTATTAATATATCAGTATTTTTTTCCCTAATGAAAATTGAAGACCTCATTCTTTTATTTTTGGGATTATTAGATCTACATGTCTCACAATTACAACCTACAACTGGTATTCCATGTGAGGTTCCAGTACCTAAGAATTTTATTAACAAAAATTACCCTCCCCAAACTACAAAATTTATAATAAATTTTTATATATTTTCTAAAGAAGTTAAAATGCCTTTTTCTCTTAAAAATTCCGCAATTTTTTTATATAAAAATACAGTTATACCTGAATTTATAAAAGCTTTAGTTAAATTAAAAGGTATAATCCCTGGTAATAACATATTGATAGTTTTTTCTTTAGGAATTCCATAAAAAATAGGATTCAAAAATACATTAGCTAATGACATAATCAAAGTCATAGAGATTGAACCAGCAATCAACCCTAAAATTGCACCTTTTTTAGAATGATATTTTTTATAAACAAAACCCGCTGTAGCAACTAAAGTTCCTGTAGCAATAAAATGCATTACCGCTCCAAATGGACCACCTAAACCGGTAAATAAAGCCATAAATACAGATAATAACGCCGTAGAAATTAAAGCGGGAACTGGTCCATATAAAAAAGATATGATTAAAATAGGAATATCACCAGGTTCATAAATTAAAAATGGTAAAAATAAGGGAAATCTTATAGTAATCATTAATATAAAAGATAATGCAGAAAGTACTCCAATATTTGTTATTTTTTTAATATCCATATTCACCCTCCATGTATTATTTTATATTTACTGTAAATTATAATTTGAAATACTACTGTTATTATAGAAAAATTTTATAATTTCTTCATAATTATAGCCTTTTTTAGCCATAGTAGCAGCAGCAGATTGGTCCATTCCAACATTATGGCCCCATCCTGCTCCATAAATTATTAATTTTTTAATATTACCATTTTTATCATAGATTTTATCAATAATAAATCTATTACTTCTTAATCCCCCCAAAGCACTTCTAATATAATCTTTTTCGACTTTATTTTTTATTAACTTATTAGAATTTGATTTACTACCTATAATTTCAATACTCTGGGCACTTCCTCCTTTACTTCTTTCTTTAACTATAATATTTTTAATATTATTAATATCAAATCTTTCTTTTATATAATCTATATCTACTTCTTTAATCCAGCGATAAATATTATCAAATGTAAGTTCACCACTAGAGTAAGAAGGAGGACTTGATTTTAACCAATTATTTAATTGATAAGGTGAAAGTGGAAACTCATATTTTTCATCTGTCATCGTACTAACACCACTTAAATATTCATGCTTATTTCCCCATACATCTTCACTACTTTCACAGTAACCACCACAATTACTACTAAATACAGCATCTATAACTCTACCATTATAATATGCAACTTCTTTTAAAGTTTCATTAACTGCTTTATACGTATTTTCATGTTCACTTTTAATACCATGATAGGCTGCACAATGAACACTATCACAAAGGTTATAACCTTCATTAAGATGCCGATTAAAATGTTTAAGGGTATAACTACGTGCAGCAATTGTTTGCGCTTTTAAAGCCTCTAATGGCCATAAAGCAGGCATTTCTGCTGGAACAACTGAATAAAGATATTCAGCCATGTCAATTTTATTTATTAAATTAAATTTCTTAGAATTCAATGTATATAATTCAAAATTCCCTCTATACTGTCTATCTTCACTACCGGCCCAAAAGTAACCTTCTCCATATGCTATATCATACATAATAAATATAGATTCCTTTTCTTGATTTTTAATTTTTAAATGATTATTTGTTTTAATTGTTTTTACAAGATTTTTTTCTCTATATATTTTATATTTCCCATCATTCCTAGCTATAGACCATTCTTCATTTTTATTTCCTTCGATTATAGTATTTTCATTAATAAAAATTTCAAAATTTTTATTAGATTGAAAAGATATCTCATCAACTTCATCTACTATACCTATTTTTATTTCTTTTAAATCTTCTTTTTGAGGAGTCTTTCTTATTTCCATCCATTCAATATTTTCTCTTTCTAATTTTTTTTCAGATTCTTCTTTTTTAGTTAAATAAGGAAAATCATTTTGTAATTTTTTAATCTTTTGTTGAGCTAAATCTTTACTTTTACCTGTACTTAAACTTTTTTTCCAATATTTATAGGCAGATGATTCATCATTTATATTTTCATAACTCTCAGCTAATGATGGATAAACTTTAGTAATATTATTATCTATTGCTATTACTTTTTCATAATAATTTATAGCCTCAATATATTCACCTTTAATTTTAAAAAGATTAGCCAAACCTAAATAATTTAAAGGATATTCACTATTTTGATCAATCCCGTTTTGAAAGGATTCTTCTGCTTTATTATATCTTTTTAATTCTTTATAATTATTACCTAAAATATAATAAAAATTTTCATTTTTAATCTTTTCGAAATCAAATTTAATATTATTTTCATTATTTAATAATTTTTGAAAATGTAAATTAGCGATACTATAATTTGCTAATTGATAGTTATATTTTCCTATTAAATAATTATAATAGTTATTATTTGTAATTTTTAATAATCTTATATAAGTTTCAAGTGTTTTTTCTAACTCTCCCTTTTCTTTATATAAAAATGCTAAATTTTTCAAATTATTTTCATTAAATTTACTTTTGCTCAATAAATCTTCATAATAATTAATTGCTTTTTCGTAATTCCCATTATAATAATTATCTATAGCATTCTGGGAGGTAGCAAAACTAGTAATATTAGAAAAAACAAATAAAAAACTTATTAAAAAAACAAAAGTAATAAAAAATATAATAGTTTTATCTTTCATTTTTACCTCCCTTAATTCATATTATTATAGTAAATCACTTGCAATTTTAGCCAATGGAGAACGTTCCCCTTTTTGAAGCATTATATGACCTGCAATTTCTTGATTATGAAATTTG
>DATFIM010000111.1 GCA_035270125.1 Halanaerobiales bacterium
TTTAACAAAAAAGAAAGCCTTTTTTGATTACAATTTGAAACTATATTAACGTTTATCTTTAACAATTACAACAAAATCCAACAATATTAATCCATTTAACAACTTACAACTGTTAACATATTTTGTAACATATTTATAAAACAATTTTTTTATCGCTTTTAATGTCACAAAATTTCGACAAATTTGTCTTATTAATAAAACACCTACATATGCCTTTTGAAGAGATATACCATTTATACTATATAAAAATCTTTCAGTTTATTTACAGAATATCTTTTTCGGAACAAGACAGTGAGGATATTGCTCAGGAAGTTTTTTTAAGCTTGCACAACGAAATAATGAAAAATAAGCACCCCCTAAACACTAAAGCCTGGCTTTACAGGTGTGCACTCAATAAATATATTAATATCAACAAGAAGGAAAAAAATGTTCACTTAACCAATAATATAAACCTTTATGAAAAAAATTATTATAATACCATTGAAACAGATATTATCCAAAATGAACAAAAGAAAGCAATAGCCACTGCTTTATCAAAATTAAGCCCCAAAGAACAGGTTCTGGTTAATCTTTATAATGAGGAGTTTTCCTATAAAGAAATAAGTGAAATTTTAGAAATCAAACCTACATCCGTGGGTAAAACCTTATCAAGAGCTATCGAAAAATTAACCACCTATATAAAATCATCAAACTATGAAGAATTGTGTAAAGAAAGAAGAATTGTTTGATTATCATAACCATTCTCTTGAAAATGATAGAATGTCTGAAATAAGGCACCATTTGGTTAATTGTAAAGATTGTCAAAAAAAATTACAGACTATTGAAAATAATATTTCTTTAGTTGAGGAATCACTCAGAAGTTTAAATCCTGATATTGAATGTATACCCCCTTTTAAATTTATAGATAACAAAAAAACCAATCAAAAGAAATTTAACCTTAGCACAATATTAAGCTGGGCTGCAGGAATTTGCCTTATAATAACCTTCTCAACATTAATGATGAAGAAATATACTCATAATCAAAAACCGGTTAATCATTATGAACATTATGAATATATTCCTGATTTAAATGATGCCTGGAAGCAAAACAGTGTATCTGTAACTATCTATGACAAAAATGGTCTGCCAGTCAATCATCAAATTATTGGAGATTAGAAAATAGAACATTATAAACTAAAAAATAAGATTATGAGAAAAACGATTATGATATCAATGTTTATTTTGTGTTTCATTCCCTTCACAAAATCACAAACCTTATTAGATGTTTATCAAAAAGGAATAATAAAACTAACACCTGACAAAAATTACGGAAGCCATACAAATTGGGACCAAATATTCGATGATAAAGATAAAGTGGTATACGGGAATCCTGTAGGAAAGATGAAAAGTATTGTTGTTTCAGAAGAAGGAGAAGTTTTTGTAGGTAACTATAGCAAATACAATATTTACAAATTGGATAAAAAGGGTGATTTTATCAAGCAGTTTGGAAAAAAAGGCGGTAAGGCGGGTGAATTTTTATACAGGCCTACCCTGCATGGCATTTTAGATAATAAGTTTGTTTTTGCAAGTGACCACCAGGGAAGAATTCAATTTTACGATCTGGACGGGAATTTTTATAAAATGGTTAAGATAGATTATATGCCCTTACAAATTGTAGCCTTAAAAAATAATAAAATTGCTATATGGGGGCATGTAGCATACAAGGGAGATGTAAAATATATCGTTTCCATTAAAGATATTGAAACAAATAAAGAAGTTATTGTAGACAGCTATTTTAACAGTTTAACCAACCTAAAAGCGGTAAGAATTAAACTCAAAGATGGGACTTTATTTAGTTTTAGTCCTACAGGAGTAAGAGACAGAACAATTATTGAAAGGACTCCTGAAGGAAATTTAATTGTTGGCCATAACGTACAGGATAAGTTATCTGTTTATAATCCTGACGGACAAAAAATCCAAACCATTAATCTGCAACAATCACCTAAAAAGACCACTGCAGAAGATAAAGAAAAGTTTGTCCTGAAAATAAAACAATTTTTATTGGAAAAAGATCTGTATGAAGAAAATAAAGAAATCTTAAACGATCCTAATATTTATCCGGGTATCCGGCCGGTTTTTTACGCCATTAAAACAGATTACCAGGGTAATATACTAATTTTCCATTTTAGTAAGCAAGAAGGAAATTCATTTTACGTATATGACAAGGAGGGTAGATATATTTGTGAAACGATCATTGAACCGGAAAAATTTGAAATAGATATAAACCCCAGATTTTCGACCTTCCAAATACATCCCAGCGGGCTTTATGCTTATGTTAGTGTTGTGGATTCAGAAACCCGGGAGATTAAAATAATTCGTACCCCGCTTAAATAATTATCTTAGGCAATAGAATCAAAAGTCCTGCTCTTTCAATGTGGCAGGATTTTTTATATGAAGACCTAAATAAAAGACAAAAAAGTCTTTTATTTTGAATCCATAATTCAATTCTTGTTATTACCTTTGTGAGCAAATTAACAAATGGATTTATGATTAAGATTGTTGACGAACTATTAAAAAAAGAAAATTTAACCAAAGAAGATTTAAGCATTCTATTACAATCAGGGAAAGAAGATAGTAATAAAATATTTACTCATGCAGCAAAAATAAAGGCCCAACA
>DATFIM010000112.1 GCA_035270125.1 Halanaerobiales bacterium
CATTTATCAAAAACTGTTTATTTTTAGATGTCTTTTGTTCTTTTATAATTATATGACTTTTATTTTTTACATCTTCAACTTTTAAACTTAACAAATCACCTATTCTTAAACCTGTATTTATACCTAAAACAAATAGCATATAATTTCTATAACTTTTTTTCTTTAAAATATTTTTTATTTCCTTTATTTTATTTTTATCTCTAATTGGCTCAACCTTATTCATTTTTTTCTCCTCTTATTGTTATTTTATTACATTTTATATTAATTATACCATTATAAGCTAAAAATTAAAAGTATTTATTTTAAAATAATCCTTTTAAATTCATGTTTTTTTTGATAAACTCTAGTCAAATTATAATCTGGGAGGAAAACAATGAAGCAATTATTGCAAAAAATTATATCCTATTTTCCCAATTTAAAAAGTATAAAAGACACTGGTAGCAGTTTTAAAACAGCAACTTTTACAAGAACTATTCATTCCATTTCTTATAAAGGTACCATATTTTTTGCCCTTGTCTTATTTTTACAAAATAAAGGAATGAGTATGAGAAATATTGCCCTTTTAAACTCTATTTATTTCTTACCACAACTTTTTTCTACAACTCTGGTAGGAAGTATATCTGATGCCCTTGGTAATCGTAAATTTTTCCTATATTCAGCTTTTTTAGGTTCAGGAATTATATTTTTTCTCTTACCTTTTCCGGATTGGGTAGGTTTTTTCTTTATACTTCGTTTTTTACAGGGGATAATCGAATCAGCTATCCGTCCTCTATCACAGGCAATAATCTCTGAAGAAAGTAATGAAGATGATCGAGGAGAAAAAATAAGTATCTATAAGATATTTGTCTTTTTTGGCTCAATGTTAGGACCGGTCTTAATGGGATTTCTCATTCAATATACAAGTTTTTTACTGGCCTTTTTTATCACTGGATTCTTAATGGTATTTGCTGCAGGACTGGCCTATAAATATATTGACAGTGAAAAACTAGGAGATAAAAGTAAAAATAAAGTTAACTTTTCTAATATAATTCCAGTTATCAAAAATTTAGAATTTAAAGACCTTTTTACAGAAGGTTTTATTTTTGCCAGCAGTCAAAAAGAAGGACCGCGCCTCTTTTCCCCTTTAAAATGGAAAAATGACCCGGCATCTCTTTTTTGTTTAATTACTTTTATTAGAAGAACTGCTTTTAATTCTTTTAAAACTTTTTTACCGATCTATTATACAACTGTTATTGGTATCTCTGAAGGTTCTGCTGGAAGTTTTGAAGGGTTAAAAAGGTTTTTTATAATTTTAGCGATTATCATTGGCGGTTCTCTGGCAGATAGCTGGGGTAGAAAACCTCTGCTTATAATCTCAAGTTTTTCCTTTTTAGGACCACTTATCTATGTATTTTATCCTACAAAAATTGGAATCTGGCTGGCAGCAATTATCATTGGGATAACTATCGGTTCTTTTAATCCAACTTCTATTACTTATATGGTTGACTTTTCTCCAAAAACTAAACAGGGAACCTATCTTGGGGCTTTAGAAAGCTCAAGTTCTTTAAGTAGAATTTTAGGTCCAGCCTTAGGTGGGTTTTTAGTAGAATTTTTAAGTCTAAAGGCTGTCTTTTTTACGGCAGGTATTATTATGTTTCTCACTGTCCCTCTCTCTTTTCTTTTAGAAGAATCTAAAGAAAATATAAATTTCAAAGAAAAAAGAAAGGCTGCAAAATGATCAGGTCATATTTCTTTTCCCTCCTCTTTAATGACTTTTAATAACGATTTTTTTCAACCATACTATTCCCCACCTCTATTTCTTTAATTTTTTTAGTTTTTATTTATATAATTCATAATTTCATTGGTGAATATATCAAAGTCATCCAACCGCTCCTGTAATATCTGATATATTTCTTCTTTATCTATTTGATTATACATATGAACTAGTCGATTTCGATAACCTGCCATACCTCTAATATTTTCGGTAAATTCTTTACTCAATACTCCCCCATTATTTAAAATATCAAACACTTCAGTATAATCTTGCGGTTGTCCCAAATCTTCCTTCACACATATATGTCGCCCTAAATCTATAACAGCTTCTAAAGATCTTCTCAAATGATGTTCAGCAATAGCAAAATAATCATCATTATTTTTAAATTCTTGCTTTGAAAGCTTAGAAATTTCTTTTAATCTCTTTAAAGAATTTTTAATTATACTAATTCTATCTAAAACAACCTCTCTATTAACCATAAAATTACCTCCCACTTAGTATCTTTTCTTCTAATTCTTTATAATAAAGTTCAAGTTCTTTTTTAAAATCAAGCCCCTTACAAATGACCATATCTTCATAATCTAAACGTTTCTCTTTATCCGCAGAATAAATAACTTCTCCTTTAGTAATAACTTTAAAGGGGATTTTCAAACCTGAATTTTGTAAAAAAAGAAGGTCTATTTTTGAAAAATCAAAAATACTTACTAATTCATTTTTAAAACTCATATAAAAATTAACATCATTTAATTTGTCTTTTTCTGATTCAAAAAAAACAACTCCCAGATCCAGATCACTAAACTTATCAGTCTTTTCACCTAACTGAGATCCAAATAAATAAATTGCCAACACTCCATTTTCTTTGCAGTAATTTTGCAATTTATCATAATCTATTTTCTTTTTTATTTTTTTATTCAAATTAATCACCTAACTTCTCTTTAATCTTTTTCATAAAATCCATTAATTCACTTTTAGTTCCTTCAATTTCTACTTCATTAACCTTATCCCAACTGCCTGCTAAAGGTCCAGAAGTTACTTCAATAGCTATATTAGCATCTTCTAAGATCCAGTACTTCCCCTCTTTTTCAAACCCTAAAGGACTTAAAACAGAATTTATATTTTTTTCTTTTTCTTGCCATTTCAAATAAAAGTTTTCTTTTTTCTTTACCACGAGGTGGAGCTTCACTTTCAGTTATATTTACTTCATCTCTAAGCTGCAAAAGCTCTGCTTTTAATCTTTTTCGTTTTTTATTATATTTTTTAAAATTAATTTTTCTCATAAAGCTCACCTCCAATTATAACAAAGAGAAATTCTAAGAAATATACTCTCTATACCATTTGAATATTTCTTTTAAGTCAACTACATTTTCTCTTACTATTTTCAATAAGATTTCTGCATCAATATCAGCATAATCATGGACTATAATATTTCTAAATTTAGCCATTTTAACATAGTCTTCAACATTTTCTTTGATAATATCATTTTGGGCTAAAATTTTAATAATTTCACTGTTGAATTTAGGATTACCAAGTCGCTCATCACTTATAATATGGCTACCTATATCTAAAATAGCTTCTATTGCAAGATGTAGAGTTCTTTCTAAATATCTAAACAATATTTTGTTATTTTCCAATTCTTCAAGAGTCAAATCTCTATATTCTTCTAAATCTAAAATATATTCTTCTAAAAGACTCAACCTATCTTTTATTATTTCTTTATCAACCAATTTAAAATCTCCCTCCTAAATTCTTATTAAAAATATCATATCTTTTCCTCATATCAATATAATTTAAAATCACCTGTTTTTCTAACTTTACTCTTTTACTATTATTTTTACAGTGAATTAATTTTCCATCTAAAATATGGTGTTTTATTTTTAGATCTACATTTTCAAAATCTACTAAATCAACTTTTATTTTTATTAAATCCTCTATATCTGCAAGCATTTTTAGCTTAATATCAAATTTATCAAACTTATCAATTTCTTCTTTAAAAATAACAGCCAGATCCAGGTCACTTCTATTATTAAAACTTTGTTTATAAAATGAACCAAAAATATAAACAGCTATGATTTCATTTTTATTTGAAAAATAATCTTTTAGTTTCTTTTCAATTAATTTTTTGTCTAAAATTTTACTTTCTCTAGAGTTCTGCATAAAAGCACACCTCCAATTTAAATCTTCTTTATCTTAATTATAACACAATTCTTTCCAAATTAGAAAATCCCCTGCTATATTAAAAATAACAGGGGATGAGTTCTAAATTATTCATAAGTATATATTTTATTCTGTAGCTAAATTATCAAAATAGCCCTGAATTAAAATAACAGGAGTTCCTCTATCTCCACTGCCACTAACTAAATCACTAAGACTACCTAAAAGATCAGTTAATTGTCGGGGAGTAGTTCCCTGAGCTTCTATTTCTCCTACTAAATCTTCATCTTTTTTCTTTATTTCATCTTTCATCGCTTCCATAAGTTCTTCCCCTTCAAGGTCACCAAGATCATTATCTGCTAAATATTTCAATTTTACTTCATTAGGAGTACCTTTTAGTCCTGGGGTAAAGGCTGGTGAGACTACTGGATCAGCAAGTTCCCAAATTTTACCTACCGGATCTTTAAAAGCACCATCACCATAGATCATAACTTCTATATTTTTACCTGTTAAATCTATTAATCTTTTTTGAACTTCATTTACAAATTCTTCACCATTTCTTGGAAAAAGTTTTAACATTTGATCAGAGGCCTTATTAGAACCAAGTAAACCATAATCAGGATTATAACCTTTATTATCTCTTCTCTCTCTGCAAATGTCATCAAGACCAAAAACAATATTTGCTCCTTTTTCTTTTAATTTGTTTTTGGTTTTATGACGGGTATGTATATCAGCTGCTAACACATCTTTAGTATATTTTAAAATCGTTTCTGCTCTGTTAGAAAAGATAAACTCAATCTCAGTATCTCCAGCTAATTTTTTATAATAATCTACATAATTTATACCTGTAAATGGATGTTTATAACTTCCAAAATAATTATAGTATTCCTCTTCACTTAAAGTATCTGTATAAGGATCAAAATATGAATCAGCAAGTTTTTTAGGGTCCATTAAAGAATTACCAACTTCATCACGAGGATACTTAAGTTGTAGATATATTTTTCTTTTAGTCTTAGCAATAGCTTTTAAAATCATTGAAAATCTATTTCTACTTAAAATAGGAAAAACTACTCCAATCTCTTCTGGATATTTTTCCTTTAACTCTTCTACTATATCATCAATATTAACATAATTACCCTGAGCTCTGGCAACTACTGATTCTGTAATAGCCACTACATCTCCATCTTTTAGTTCATATCCTTCTTCTTCCCATGATTTTTGTAAAGAAGAAACTACAATATCAACTAAGTCATCTCCTTCTTTTATAATTGGAGTCCTAATCCCCTTTACTTCTGTACCAATTGTTCTCATTAACTCCATCTCCCCTTTCAGTGTATAAATATATATTGTGAAATTAAACTTTTTATACTCTCATTTACTCTTTAATTATACCATAATTGAACTGTTAACCCAAAAAAA
>DATFIM010000113.1 GCA_035270125.1 Halanaerobiales bacterium
CATCTCCACCTGCAGCCATGAAATCATTTGTTGCAACTTTATACATCTTATCATGATCAAGTGGTTTTCCATTAACTTCTATCTCTAAAACTCTTTCTCCAGCAGGTCTATCTTTAGCAAAAACAAAGGACATACCTGCAACCTGAGGGAATAATCCTTCATGGGCTGGGTATTTACTTAAACCATGCTCAACAGCTTCAAGTAAAGTTGATCCTTTTATTTCTTTTACTTCTACTATATTTCCAAATGGAAGAACTGTAACAACTTCTCCTCTAGTTATTTCTCCCTTATCAATAGAAGCTCTAATTCCTCCACCATTTGTAATAGCTACATCTGCATCAACAGCATCTAACATTGCATCTCCAAGAAGACTTCCTAAGTTTGTTTCTCCAGTTCTTACATATTGTCTCTCTCCATTTAATTCTACAGCTGTATTTCCTATAACTTCAGAAGTAATTTCTTCATTTTCAGCTTTAATTTCCTCAACTAATTCAACTACTTCTGGATCTTTTTCCAAATCCTGAGAATTTTCTTTTGTAAATAAAGAAGCAGTCATTTCAGTTATTTCATTATCACTTACATTAATTTCTACTATACCTACATTTTTATCGTATTCACCAGCCTGAACTATAAGTACATCATTTACCATTCTTCCTTCTTCTAAGGCATGATGACTGTGTCCATCAACTATAAGATCAATACCTTCTACTTCTTCAGCAACATCTATACTTGTATAATCACTACCTTCACTCATACCTAAATGGCTTAAAGCAATTATCATATCTGTTTTTCCCTGAAGTTCTTCAACCATTTTTTTAGAAACTTCAACGGGATCCATAAATTCCAAACCTTCTACAAGTTTTGGATGAGCCTTATAAGCAGTTTCAGGAGTAGCTAAACCAAAAATTCCTACTCTAAATCCATCAATTTCTTTTATAACATAATCATCAACTAATTGTGGCTCAAGGTTTGCTCCTAAAATAGGAAAATCTGTCATCTCATTAAGTTCTTTCAATCTTTCTTGACCATAATTAAAATCATGATTACCTACTGTTAAAGCATCATAACCCATGTGATTTAAAATCCTTACAATGCTTTCTCCTTCAGATAAATTAACAATATTTTGGCCATGGAAAGTATCACCAGCATCTAATAATAATACTTCTCCATCTTCACGATAATTATTCACTAAAGTTGATACTTTGGCAAAACCCATTCCAGCATAATCTCCTTCTTCAACTCTACCATGAGTATCATTAGTATGAAGAATCGAAAACTCAATATCCTGAGCCATTACTCCAGAACTAATAAATACTAATGCCAGCACTAAAATTAATACTTTTTTCATTAAATCATTCTTAATCATTAATAAATCCCCCCATTTTTATTATATTATTAATACAGTAAAATTTTTATGTTTTTACTGTATTTAACTAACTAACATACATTACCTTTAATTACTGATTTATTATCATACATATTATCATCTGCTTCTTTAAATATTTCATCAATATCTTCAAAGGGATTTGTTTTGGTAGCTAAACCCAGTGCTAAATTAATATCTATTTCTTTATAAGAGTAATTTGCTATATTGATATGAATTCTCTGCATAACTTTTTGGGCTGTCTTAGTATCTGTTTGAGGTAAAAGCAAACCAAATTCATCTCCACCCCAGCGGGCCAAGATATCATCTTCTCTACAATTTTCTTTTAATTTTTTAGCAATATTTTTTATTACTTTATCACCTTTATCATGTCCATATTTATCATTTACTTTTTTCAGATTATTAAGATCACCAATGATTATACTAAATGGAAGATTTCTTTTAACATCCAATCTTTCCATTTCTTCTTCAAAATAAGCTCTATTGTAAAGATCAGTTAAACTATCATGATACCCAAGATATTTAATTCTTTTTTCAGCCCTAATTCTTTTAATAGCAGCTGATGTATGAGCTATTAATAATTCAGTTAACTCAAGATCTACTTCATCAAAATAATCTTTTTTATTAGATATAACCTGGAAAATACCAAAATTATCAACTGGAACTGTCATAGCGGATTTATAAGCTGAATTTGCAGGTTCAGCATCAGGGTCATCCCTTACATCTCCAGTAATTCTGGATTCTCCACTTTGATATACTTTTCCGGCTACACCGGTA
>DATFIM010000114.1 GCA_035270125.1 Halanaerobiales bacterium
ATTCCTCCCAGCCCTTTATCAGCAACTACAATCATATCATAATCTTCCTCTTCTGCTACCTGACATATTTTTTCAGCTGGATTTCCTTCATATACTTTTTTTGCTACTTTAATATTTTCTTTTTCTAAAAATTGAGCTGCTTCATCCAAGATTCTATTTCCTTCTTTTTTCTTTTCCTCTCTCATTTCTTCCATTCTTTCCATAGACATTTCTGCATTACTTACCTCGATTGTTTCAATATTATGACTATAATTAGGTGTTACAACAGTTATTAAAGAAACATGAGCATTAAGAGAAGAAGCCAATTTGGCAGCCTCTTTTGCTGCTTTCTTAGAACTTTCTGACCCATCTACAGCAAGCAGTATTTTTTTCAACCAAACCACCTCCTCTCAAAAATATTTAACTTAAGTAAAAATTATTTTGCTTCAACAACAAATTTAATTGCAGTTCTTTTCTCACCATTGATCTCTATATCTTTAAATCCAGGAACACAAATAAGATCAAGACCACTGGGTGCTACATAACCTCTACTAATCGCTATAGCCTTTACAACCTGATTTACAGCTCCAGCTCCAACTGCCTGTAATTCTGCTTCACCATGTTCCCTAATTGTCCCTGCAATTGCACCTGCCACAGAATTCGGATCAGACTTTGATGAAACTTTTAACACATCATTTTTTGGTGAATTTTTTTCTTCATTTTTTTCTTCAGTATTATTTTCTTCTGTTTCAAACATCTTAAATACCCCCATTATTATTTATTTTTATATCTCTTATTATTTTAATTATAGAAATATCCGGAAATACCTTTTATTTAAATAATTAAATTAAAAATTTTTAGAAAAATTTTTGACATAGATGGTACCCCTGGCGGGAATCGAACCCACGCACCCGGTTCCGGAGACCGGTGCTCTATCCACTGAGCTACAGGGGCATTATAATAATTATGGAGTATTACCATTTATTAATTTTATCAGAACTAAAACTCTCTGTCAAAACCAGTTATATAATTTTTTCCCATTTTTCATATAATTTTTCTAATTTTTCTTCAATATTTTCATATTTCATTTTTAACTCATTTAAATATTTATGATCAGAAAGATTTTCAGGGTCAACCATTTTTTCTTCTAGTTCTTCTTTTTCATTCTCAAGTTTCATTATCTTTTCTTCTAAATTATTTTTTTTCTTTTCCTTTTTCCTTTCTTTCCGCTGCTTTTCTTTTTGTCTATAATAAAAATTATCTTTATTGGCTTTACTTTCTTTTTTCATTGTTTCATTCTTTTTTTCTTGTTTTTTCTTTTTCCAATAATAATCATAATTCCCATAATATTTTTTAAGGCTACCATTTTCCAATTCATAAGTATAATCAATTATTTTATTCAAAAAATATCTATCATGAGATACTACAAGTATTGTTCCGGGATATTGTTTTAAAGCTTTTTCTAATACTTCTCTGGACGCAAGATCCAGGTGATTTGTTGGTTCATCAAGAACTAAAAAATTATAATCTCCCTGCATTAATTGTAATAATCTAAGTCTACTTTTTTCCCCTCCACTAAGATCTTTAATCTTTTTAAATACTTCATCATTTCTAAATAAAAATGCTGCCAGTAAATTTCTAGCCTCACCTTCAGTCATTGGCCTTTCTCTTCTCAAAGCAGAAATTAAATTATCTTCAGGATTAAAACCATCAAACTCCTGACTATAATAACCCATTCTAACATTTTTTCCTATCTTATATATACCAGAATCTGCTGATACTTCTCCAGAAATTATTTTTAAAATTGTACTCTTACCTGTTCCGTTTTTACCTATAATAGCAGATTTTTCGCCTCTATAAATATCTAAATTTATGTCCTCAAGTATATTTTCATCTGAAAAATTTTTACTTATATTCTTTATTTTAAGTACATCATTTCCCCCAATTTCATCTATATTAAAACTCAAATTCATTTTTGGTCCACCAAGAGTTGGTTTCTCCAGTTTATTCATTTTTTCTAATCTTTTTTTCATACTTTCTGCTCTTTTATGTAATTTAGGGTTATCACTTCTGTTACCCCATCTTTTTAATCTTTTAATAGATTCTTTTAAATCTTTAATCTTTTTTTGCTGAACTTCATATTCATGTAAACGTTTTTCATATCTTCTTTTTCTTTCTTTTAAATAATATGAATAATTACCTTTATAAATTTCTTCTTTACCGTTTTTTATCTCCACAATTCTGGTAACAACATTATCTAAAAAATATCTATCATGAGATATAATTACAACTGCTCCCTGATAATCATTTAAGTAATTTTCCAGCCACTGTATTGATGGTATATCCAGGTGATTTGAAGGCTCATCTAATAAAAGTAAATCTGGCTTACTTAAAAGTAATTTCACCAAACCCAGACGAGTTTTTTCACCACCACTAAATGTATAGATTTTTTTATCTAATTCTTCTAAGGAAAAACCCAATCCTACAGCTACTTTTTTAATTTCACTTTTATAGCTATAACCACCCATTTTTTCAAATTCATGCTGTAATTCACTATATTCTTTTAATAATTCATTTAATCTAGAATCATTTTTATCTTTTTTATTACCTAATTGACTAATTTCATTTTCCAATCCAGAAATTTTATCTTTCATTTCAATTACATCTGAAAAAACTTTTAATAATTCTTCATATAAAGTTATCTCTTCCTCTAAATCTGGCATCTGAGATAGATAACCAATTGAAGTATTATTTCTGATTGATAAATTTCCATTATTATAGTTTTCTTCTCCAGAAATAATTTTAAATAAAGTTGTTTTACCTGAACCATTAGGTCCTATAAGTCCAATTTTTTCTTTATCATTTATAGTCATAGAAAAATTTTTTAAAACTTCAGTTAATCCATAATTTTTTTCTATATTATGCAAATTTAAAACACTCATGAAAATATACCTCCAAATTCAGAACTTTTAAAATAATTTTATCAAATTCTTTAGTTTTTTAAGAAGGAATACAATAATTATTATAGAATAGTATATATATAATTCAATATTTAATTTTTAGCTCAAAATTTACAATTGAGCAAAATATTAATTTTATACTTACAAAATGATATAAATATTACAGGAGGAAGTTTTATGCTTAATTTAAACAAAAAACAGGATCTTATTTTAAATGGAAAAATGTCAAAAGTAATTCTTATTCTAGCCGGACCAATCATGTTAAACAATATTATACAATCTATATATAATATTACTGACACCTATTTTGTAGGACAACTTGGTTCTGAACAAATGGCAGCTATGACTTTAGTTTTTCCGGTTATTTTCTTTTTTCTTTCTATCGGAATGGGAATAAATATTGCAGGTACTTCCCTGATTTCGCAATATATTGGTAACAATGAAAAAGACTCAGCTACAAAAGTTGCTGGAGAAGTAATAACTGTAGCTATTTTAATTTCTGTATTTTTAGGTTTCCCAGGTGCTATTGCCGCACCTAAAATCATAAAACTAATGGGGGGAAGCAATGAAATTTTAACTTATGGTACAGAATTTTTAAGACCTATGCTTTTTGGTATGCCCACTTTATTTTTATTTCTGGCATTTACTGCTATTAAACAGGGACAGGGTGATACTGTTACCCCTATGAAATACACTGCTTTTTCTGTAACTTTAAATATAATTCTTGATCCACTTTTTATTTTTGTATTAGATTTTGGAATTCAAGGTGCAGCTTTTGCAACAATACTGGCTAGAGGTATTTTTGCAAGTTATGCAGTTTATACACTATTTTTCCACGAAAATGGAATAAAAATTTCAAAAAAAGATTTGTTATTAGATAATAATGTTATCAAATTAATAAAAGTCGGAATCCCTTCTTCTATTGGTCAATCAATGGCTGCTTTTGGATTTATGTTTCTTAATGGCTTTATAATATCTTTTGGATATACAACTCTTGCAGCTTTTGGAATTGGAAATAGAATAAATTCATTAATTCTCATGCCAGCCATGGGAATTGGAAATGCCTTAGCAACAATAGTTGGGCAAAATTTAGGTGCTGATCAGATTCAAAGAGCCAAAAAAGCTGTAAAAACCAGCTCAATTTTAAGCACTGTCTTTTTACTAATTGGTGGCGGAATATTTTTCCCATTCATCCCTCAAGTATTAAAATTATTTAGTGATGACCCACTTGTTATAAATCAGGGTATAACTTATTTAAGATTAATAACTCTTTCTTTACCGTTAATGGGCTTTTTTCAGATTTTTGTTGGTACCTTCCAGGGTTCAGGACATACAATCTTTGCTATGATATTAATGATCGGAAGATTATGGGTACTACGTTTACCTATGATTTTAGTTTTTAAACAATATACTAACTGGGGATCGAATTCAGTCTGGTATGCAATGGTTCTCAGCAATGCTTTTACCTGTCTTGTAGGTTATGCTATCTATCTATCAGGCCGTTGGGAAGAAAAAGTAATAGATGATAAACCTGCTGCCAAAACTAAAAAAGTATTAGCTAAAGAATAATATATTAAGCAACATTAATATCAGCAACTTTATTTTTATTCATAAAAAACACTGAGACAGTATTATGTCCTACATGTGAACCAATAGCAGCTCCAATTTCAGAAATAAAAAATTCATTTATATCATAATTTTCCTCTATCTTTTCTTTAAGATCTTCCGCAAGTTCTCGATTTGCTGAATGATTGAGGCCAATTATCTGATCTGATAAATTGTGGCCTCTCTCTTCCATCATTCGTATTAAGTATTTAAGCATTTTTTTCTTCCCTCTAACTTTATGCAAAGGTAGAATTTCTCCATCCTGAAAATGTAAAATAGGTTTTATATTTAATACATTACCAATAAATGCCTTGCTGGCAGAAATCCTTCCGCCTCTTTTTAACATCTCCAGAGAGCCAACCGCAAAAATGTGTTCCATATGAGCACAACTATGTTTAGTAATATCTATAATTTCTTCAAATGATTTTCCTTCTTCTCGCGCTTTAGCTGCTTTTAATACCGAAAGTCCAAAACCAGTAGAAGCTGATTTACTATCAATTACTCTAATATCATCTGATCCAATATTTTTTTTTGCAAGTGCTGCTGATTCATAAATACCACTTAGATTGGATGAAAAATTTATAGAAATAATTTTATACCCATTATCTAAAGCTTTTTTAAATTTATTTTCAAAAATATTAGGTGAAATTCTGGAAGTTTTAGGTATTACTTCATTTTCATCAATTTTTTTATAAAATTCATCAGGTTTAAGATCAATTCTATCTCTAAAATTTTCTTCACCAAAATTTACCGGGGTGCCAAGCATCTCAATATCATACTTTTTCAAAGTGTGATCAGGTAAGTCAGAGCAGCTATCAGTAAATATTTTTATTTTTTCCACTTTATTCATCCCCTTTTTTGAACACAACATTAAATTATTTTATAAATTATAATTACTTTCATCTGGATCCTGACGAAAAATAATAAATACATTACCAATTACCTGCACTACTTCTGAGTTAGTTTTTTCTGCAAGTTCATAAGCAGTATCTTTTACACCCTGGGGAGCATTATCCAGAACTCTTCCTTTAATTAGTTCATGAATTTCTAATAATTCTTCCACCTGTTCTAAAACAGACTCTGAAATACCATCTTTACCAATATGAATTACAGGATCAAATTCATTTGCTTCACCTCTAAGATAACTTCTTTGCTTTCCACTTAACATAATAGCACCTCCTTATATTTTGATTATTTAACATATTCAAATTCCATATTACCTATCTTTACAGTGTCTCCATCCTTAATACCTTTTTGGTTCATTTTCTTTTTTAATCCATTGTGATTTAAAACTCTCATCATTCTTTTTACTGCTGCTTCATTATTAAAATCTGTCTTTTCTATTTGCTTTTCTACTAAAGTACCTCTTACCCTATATTCATGTTTACCTATTCTTTTTATTTCAATTTCAGGATTTTCTGCAAAATCTGGTTTTATAACTACTCCTCTTCTTCTGGATATATCTTCTTTACTATCAGGTAATTCCTGCAATTTATCCCAGAGATAATGTTTGAGCTTTTTTAAGCCTTTATGAGTTACAGCAGAAATAGGAAAAACAGTAAATCCTCTACCCTCAAATTCTTTAATCAATTTTTCAACATTCTCTTTGGCAGAAGGAAGATCCATTTTATTAAGTGCTATAATTTGAGGTAATTCAGCTAAATGTTCATTATAATTTTCTAATTCATTATTTATTATTTCAAAATCTTTAATTGGGTCTCTACCTTCGATAGCGGAAGCATCTAAAACATGTAATAAAAGTTTTGTTCTTTCAACATGTTTTAAAAACTCATCACCAAGACCAACTCCGTTATGAGCCCCTTCAATAAGACCAGGGATATCTGCCATTACATAGGATTGAAAATCATTAATTGAGACTACTCCTAAATTCGGTTTAAGAGTAGTAAAATGGTAAGAATCAATCTTAGGTTTAGCTGCAGACACTGCTGAAATTAAAGTTGATTTTCCTACATTAGGAAATCCAATTAAACCAACATCAGCTAATAATTTTAATTCCAATTTGATAGTTCTCTCTTCTCCACTTTCTCCCTGTTCGGCAAAAGTCGGTGCCTGTCTTGTTGATTTCGTAAAGCGAGCATTCCCTTTTCCACCTTCACCGCCTTTAGCAACAACAAAACTTTCCCCATCTTCAATTAAATCAGCTATTAATCGTTCTTTTTCTGCATCATAAACCATAGTACCTGTAGGTACCTGTAAAATTAATGTTTCTCCATCACTGCCATGTTTCTGTCTTCCTGAACCATGTTCTCCATTATCAGCTTTATAAAAATTTTTATAGCGGAAATCAGCAAGAGTATTTAAGCCTTCATCAGCTTTAAGAATAACATCTCCACCATCTCCACCATCTCCACCATTAGGACCACCCATATCTTCATATTTTTCTCTGCGAAAACTTACAATACCATTACCACCATCTCCAGCTTTTACTTTAATTTCTAATTCATCAATAAACATATAATATACCTCCAATTAAACCAAAAACCCTCAGCACTAGATCAGCACTGAGGGTCTCTATATAGCTTTTAGTTAGCCAGACTTGCCATTTGATCTTCAGTATAAACACTTATTTGTCGGGATTTTTTCCCTTTTCTTTCAAACCTGACATAACCATCAACTTTAGAGAATAATGTATCATCTCCACCACGACCTACATTCAAACCAGGTCTGAATTTAGTGCCTCGCTGTCTGACTAAAATACTTCCTGCAGAAACAAATTCACCATCAAATTCCTTGACTCCTAGTCGTTTCGATTCACTATCACGACCATTACGCGAACTACCAACACCTTTTTTCTTAGACAATACCCTCACCTCCTGCATACAGGTATTTATTTACATATAATTGACTTATTGTCTAAGCCTTAATTGATTCAATTAAAACTTTCGTATATGGCTGACGATGTCCCATTTTCTTACGTTGACGACTTTTAGGCTTATACTTAAAGATTGTAATTTTTTTATTCTTTCCCTGTTCAATTACTTTACCGGTGACACTTGCATCTTCCAAATATGGGTGTCCAAATTCTGTTTCATCATCTTTTGAGACAGCCATAACTTCATTAAATTCAACATTTTCTTCTTCATCAACAGGTAATTTTTCAACTTTAACAATTTGACCCTCTTCAACTTTATATTGCTTTCCACCTGTTTTTATAATAGCATACATTTCTTCCACCTCCCTTACCTCAGACTCGCCGAAATTAGGTAGTCAAAATGACATTTTGTACCTATTTCGAGCGGTTTTGGTATAAACACCGGCAGAATAAACAAATTTTATTCAGTTTATCCAGCAATTTATTTTAGCATATAAATTATCTTAAGTCAAGTGCAGACAAAGCGTAATCTATTTTTTAGAAATAATATTTATATCTTCAATATGAAAACTATTATTCCCTTTAATTTTAATTTTCATATCTAATTCTTTTTCCAATTCTTTTAGCTTTCTTTTTGGTTTGCGAAATACTGCTACTACATCTGGATGTAATTCCAGTTGCACCTTTTTTACATTTTCATCAACGGCCATCATGTGTAATTTTCGTCTCACTCTTAAAGCCATAGTCTCAGCTGAAAGAACTTTTCCGGTCCCTTTACAATATGGACATTCCTTTTGCAGTAATTCACCAAATCTTTCTCTCACTTTTTTACGAGTCATTTCTACTAAACCTAATCTTGTCAATCCTAACATAGCTGTTTTGGTCCTATCTTTAGCCAATTCTTTTTCTAATACATCCAGAACTTCTCTTTGATGATGTTCTTTTTCCATATCTATAAAATCAATTATAATAATACCACCAATATCCCTTAATCGTAACTGTCTGGCTATTTCTTTAGCAGCTTCTAAATTTGTTCTAAATACAGTATCCTGTAAATCTTTGCTACCAGTATACTTACCTGTATTAACATCTACTGAAACTAATGCCTCTGTTGAATCAAAAATAACATAACCACCAGAATCAAGCCATACTTTTCGCTTTAAAGCTTTATCAAGTTCTTTTTCAATACCATAAGTAGTAAAGATAGGTAAATCTTTATCATACAAATAAATTCTATTTTCAACTTCTGGAGCTATATTAGAAGCCAATTGTTTAAGTTTATTATAATCATCACTATCATCAATGACAACTTTTTTTGTATCTTCTGAAAGATGGTCTCTGGCTATTTCTTTTATTAACTCTACATCCCGATATAATAATTTAGGAGCTTTTGAATTTTTATACCTTTTTTGAGTATCACGCCAAATTGTCATTAAATAATTAAAATCCTTTTGTAATTCAGAGCGATCACGATGATAAGCATTTGTTCTAACTATTACCCCTTTATTATCACTAATCTCACCTGCTATTCTTTTAAGACGATTTCTTTCATGACTTTCATTTATTCTACGTGATACACCAATTTTATTTTCATAAGGTAATAAAACAAAATAACGTCCCGGTAAACTTACTTTACAAGTGACTTTAGGACCTTTAGTTCCAATTGGTTCTTTTTCAACCTGAACCATTAATTCTTCACCTGGTTGAAGTAAATTTTTAATACTTAAGTTTTTTTCTGACCATTTTTTCTTTTCTTCTTTATTAAATCGAGGATACAAGTCACTAATATGTAGAAATGCATTTTTTTCCAATCCAATATCAACAAAAGCTGCCTGCATTCCTGGTAAAACGTCTCTAACAGCTGCTCTATATATATTTCCAGCAATTCGATCATAACTCTCTCGCTCAAAAAATATATCTTCTAATTTATTATTTTTTAAAACTGCTGCTCTTTTTTCACTAAAATTAGAATTAATAATTATTTGTTTTGCCAATGTTATCTCAACTCCTCACTACCTGACTGGCAAATGGTTTTAATAACTTATCACCTTTTTTAACAAACATACCTTCTCGAATTACATTAACAAGAGGGACTTCTTTTATTGATTCATATCTTTCATTTAAAGCCTTAATTAATTCTGAAGGTCGTACATTACCACTACTACCTGTACTAACTGTAAAATACCAAACAGGATAATTTTTATCAATTTCTATATCATAAATCATAGGTCTTAGGTCAAGTCTTCGATCATCTTTTTTTCTTCTTTTTCTTATGATTTCAATTTCATTTTTTGATTCTAAATTTTCAAGAATTTTTTCATCATCTATTTTATTTTTGTCATAGTCAAAATTAATACTATAAATTGCTGTATCAACTATAGCCTGTAAAGATTTTACTTTTTCAGGAACATATTTTGCTTCCTTAATTCTTATATATTTTGGTAAAGATTCGTTTAACCTTACTACAACTTCTTTTTCATCAATTTTTTCTTTAAGACTAAGATCAAAAAATTCACCTTTGCCTACCATTCCAACTGCCAGAGGCTGTCCTAATGCTAAGACTAAATGAGGATTATAACCCTGTGTATATTCTGCTGGAAGATTAGCCCTTCTTACAGCCCTTCTTATTGTATCCATTAGTTCTAGATGGGAAATATACCTAACACCTTTCAATTTAGAAAATTCTATTCTTATTTTCATATTAAAAATCATCCCCTATTATATCCAGTTCTACTCCCAG
>DATFIM010000115.1 GCA_035270125.1 Halanaerobiales bacterium
GCAATCAGCAGTAGCAAGAATAGTAATAAAAAATTCTTCATTCTTTATTCTTTTTGTCCAATAAAAATCACCACTTATGATATCTTTTGGCTTATATAAAACAAAATAATTTTCAAAATAGCGATTCATCTTTTCTTCAGAAGGCAAAAGCGCATCCTGAATAAGACTGGCATATTCAATACTTGCCAAAATATCTTTATTCCTTTGTTCTGCAATCTCTTTCTGGTTTTCGATGAGTTGATTCTTTTTAAAAAGTTCATCTCTTTGGGTTTCAATTTCTTCCTTTTGCTGTTCCAGTCTTTCTTTTTGACATGTAATTGAATAAGTTCTTTGGTCGAGTTTCCTTTTAAAATCTTTAATTAATGCTATTATTTCTTGTCGCAGGATCTTATAATGATCAATAAGTATCCCAACTTCATTTCTGGCATATTTTTCAGGAAATTTATTCCCCATAGACTCATTAAAATTGCTTTCAACAAAACTTGAGATATTTTGTGAAAGAAGAGATAAATTATAAGTTATTCGTTTGGATAAAAAAAGATTCAGAAAAAAACTTAAACTCAATAATACAATAATTACAATACTATAATACTGTTTTAATTTAAAAAAATATTGTTCTTTTAACCATGTGGTTTTTTTCTGAAGTTCATTAACTATATCCATAATAAGAACTTCCTGATTCTTTATTTTTTTTCTTAGTGCAGTATTATCTTTTATTCCAATCTCCTTATCTAAGGCTACCATTACCTTAAAGTTCTCTACATAATTATCTAAATAAAATAAGGCAGAATCTCTTTCTGATTTTGTAATTTTTTGGGATGAAGCAATTTGCTTTTTAAAAGATTCAGCCAGCCTTAAAAGTTTTTCTATATAAATTTGTTGATTTCTAATGATATAATCTTTTTCATGCCGGCGGAGCATTAATACCTGAGACAAATCTATCTGCTCAAGTTTTTCTAACCTATGTATATAATTACGCATTTCCCCCTCTGTTCCAAAATCCTGAAATCCTCTCTTAATTATTAGTGCAACAATATTTTCAATTTGTTTATTATATAAATCTAACTCTTTTTTTATCTGATTTACAGAGTTCTGCATCTCAAATGATTTAGGATATTCTATTTGATACAGACTTTTTACTTTATTACTAATTTGTTGATATTTATCTTCGTGTCGTTCTAAATAACTACTATACCCTGTTTTAAAAAAGTACTGACTCTTAGTATCATAGGTAAAAAAATTATTAATAATGAGATTATGTTCTAAAACTAACGTATTGATCTCTTGGATAGAATAATGTATTTGTTCTATTTTTTCTTTCTGCTTAATATATAACACGCTCAAAATAAACAATGTTATAATTAAAAGGGTAAAAAAAAGGAAAGATGCGAATAGCTGATCTCTGAGTTTATTTATCATAAAATTTATATTATTTAGATAGGGCAAAATTAATGTTCTTAAAGATTGAGATGTTACAGGTAATTTTAAGAAGATATTAAATATATTCCTGTCATTATTCTTTTTATTTAACGAAAGTTTAATATTAAATAACATAGAAAATAAGAAGCTCAGAGTGCTTCTATAAGGCTGGATTTTCTATCATGAACAATACTTCTTCTCATATTATAATTTCTTAATATATAGTTCAATTGAATTTAACCCTGTAGTGCCTTAAACCCAATACTTTTGTAAGCAAAAAATGAAGGGTTTAAATGCAACAATTCAACGTCGATTGTTAAGTACAGGGATTGCTATTACAATAATATTAACACTCTTAGGAATTGTTACCTATTTTAATGTACATAATACATTTGACCAATACGCTTTATTAAGCCGAATAGAAAAGTTGAAATTATATGATTTGGAACTCAGAAATTATGAAAATGATTTTTTACTTAAAGAGACATCGAATTCCAAATTTTATCAAACACACAAAAGTCCGATATTAGACTCACTGCATAAAGTACTTGGTAAAGCTGAGGATGAATTACAGTTTTTAGAAAAACAACCTATTATTTTATTATTGATTTAAATATTTCACAGGAATTAAAATCTGTAGTACATGGTTTCAAAGAATACAAAACCAATCTAAACGAGTTAAAAGAATTAATCATACAAAAAGGATTCAAAGATTATGGGATGGTTGGTCAAATGAGAGATCAGATTCATGCTGTCGAATCAATTGTTGAGGAGCAAAATAATCTGACTTACTCGAAATTTATGCTAACCTTGCGCAGGCATGAAAAAGATTACCTTTTACGGAAAGACCTGCGTTATAAAGATAAATTTGATAAGGTTATAAATAATTTTATTGCAATCCTGAGTAAAGATAAAGTAGCTCAAAATGATAAAATAATCAGTTACCTGAAACAATACCGGAAAAAATTTCATCAGGTCATTAAAAAAGATTTAATTATTGGATTAGAGGAAAACCGCGGGTTAATGAAAAGAATCAACGAAAACGTTAATCAAATAGAAACGAATCTTTCGCTAATCCATAATAGTATCAAGAAAAGTGCAGAAAATAAAATTGCACAAGCTCTTATTACACTATTTTCAATAATAGTCCTTTTATCAGCCACAATACTGATTTTTTTATACCGAGATTCAAAGTATATTGTTAAATCAATAAAAAAAATGAAGAAATATATTGCTCAATTGGGAAAAGGTGAACTTCCCGAGAAAATTAAAGTTTCCGGGTCAGATGAAATTGAGGATATGAAAAAATCTATTAATACGCTTACAGAGAACTTAAAATCTACCCGTGATTTTGTTATTGAAGTTGGAAATGGAAATTTTAAAGAGGAAATAAATGTTTTCAATGGTAAAGGAGAACTAGGTAGTAATTTAATAACTATGAGAAAAAAATTACTACAGGTTTCTTCTGAAAGAGAGCATCAAACCAAAGAAAACGAACAAAGAATGTGGACTAACGAAGGCATTGGGTTGTTTTCAGAAATTTTACGATCTAATAACGATAATTTAGAAGAGTTATCATTCCTGATTGTAAAAAATCTTGTTAAGTACACAAAATCAAATCAAGGAGGTATTTTTATAAAAAATCAAAATAACGACAAAAATGTTACTTACAATCTTAAAGCGGCTTATGCTTATGATAGAAGAAAATTTACAAACTCCATTATAAAAATAGGTGAGGGACTTATCGGAACTTGTGCTATTGAGGCAGAATCAATTTATATGACAGATATACCGGACAATTATATTGAAATTACTTCCGGGCTGGGTGGGGCTAATCCAAATAGTTTACTCATTGTCCCACTAAAACGGGAAAATGAAGTTTTGGGAATTATCGAAATAGCCTCATTTAAAAAATACCAACCGCACGAGATTGCTTTTGTAGAAAAAATTGCAGACTCTGTTGCTTCACATCTATATTTTGTTCAGATGAACATAAAAACAAATAACCTTTTAGCAAAAACACAACAACAGGCCGAAGAAATGGCTGCACAGGAAGAAGAAATGCGACAAAATATGGAAGAATTGCAAGCTACCCAGGAAGAATCATATCGCAGAGCCGAGGATTCGGAGCAACAAATAATTGAATTACAGGATGAAACTGATGAACTAAAAAGACAACTGGAAAAAGCAAAGGAAATAATCACAACATTAGAAAAAAAAGGAAATAAAAAATAAAAAAATCCTACGCTTTTTAATATTTCATCCATAAGCATCGCTACCTTATTTAAAAAGTATAGAAGGAGCTAACAATTTATAATACGCTCAAAAAATCATCTTTTTTTTAGGATTTCATTTCGATATGTTTAATTTTGCATATCCTTTTTAACAAAAACATAGAGAAAAATGAAAAAAATTAACCTTAAAAAAATACTTGTAATTTTAGCAACCACCTTATTTCTTTTCAGTTGTAATACAGACAAAAAGAATAATGAACTTATCATTTTTCATGCAGGTAGCTTGTCAGTCCCTTTTAAACAAATAAAAAAACAATTCGAAAAAGAAAATCCTGATATTGATGTGTTTCTCGAATCGGCCGGAAGTGTAAAATGTGCAAGAAAAATAGCTGATTTAAATAAGCCCTGCGACATCATGGCATCGGCCGACTACAAAGTCATTGACAATTTGCTTATTCCTGAATTTACCGATTGGAACATCCGGTTTGCCGGTAATGAAATGGCCATTGTATATCACGACAAATCAAAATATGCGGAAGAAATCAATGCCCTA
>DATFIM010000116.1 GCA_035270125.1 Halanaerobiales bacterium
TCATCATTACCTTCTACAAATTTCATAGCTGCTTTTACTTTTGGAAGCATACTTCCAGGAGCAAAATGACCTTCTTCTATATATTTTTGAGCTGTTTCAGTATCCATTTCAGATAACCATTCTTCATTTTCTTCTCCAAAATTGAGAGCAACCTGTTCAACAGCTGTTAAAATAACTAAAAGATCAGCATCTACTAATTCAGCTAGTTTTTCACTTGCAAAGTCTTTATCAATAACAGCAGGTACCCCTTTTAAAGAATTACCTTCTCTAACTACCGGAATACCGCCACCTCCACAGGAAATGACTACCTGACCATCATCAACTAAATCACTAATTATTTCTTTTTCCTCTATATCTACTGGAATAGGACTTGGTACAACTCTTCTATAACCTCTTCCAGAGTCTTCAATCATATTATATCCTTTTTCTTCTTCAAGTCGTTTAGCTTCTTCTTCATTATAAAAACTACCTACAGGTTTGGATGGGTTTTCAAATGCCTGATCATCTTCATCCACTACTACCTGACTTATAATAGTAGAAACTGAACGATCAATATTTCTATCTTTTAATTCTTCTCCAATTGCATTTTGCAGATGATAGCCAATATAACCCTGACTCATTGCTCCACATTCTGGAAAAGGCATTTCTGGAGTACCTTCTCCACTATTGGCTGAAACTTCAAAAGCAAGATTAATCATACCAACCTGTGGTCCATTACCATGAGCTAATACAATTTCATGACCATCTTCTATAAGATCAACTATTGAATTAGCAGTACCTTTAACTGCTTCTCTTTGCTCTGCTGGAGTTTTACCTAAAGCATTTCCTCCTAAAGCAATTACCATTCTTGACATAAATAAAACACTCCTTATAACATTTTAATTATATATTATTTTATTATTGTCTAATAATTTGTTAAGTATTACTGATTACCAAGTGTAGCTACCATTACAGCTTTAATTGTGTGCATTCTATTTTCTGCTTCATCAAAAACTCTAGAATACTTACTTTCAAACACTTCATCAGTAACTTCCATTTCCTCTACACCATATTCTTCATAAATTTTCTGGCCATTTTCAGTATCTGTGTTATGATAGGCAGGAAGACAGTGTAAGAAGATAACGTCTTCATTTTCAGTATTATTAATCATTTCCATATTAACCTGATAAGGTTTCAACATATTAATTCTTTTTTCAAATTGCTCTTCTTCACCCATTGATACCCAAACATCAGTGTAAATGGCATCTGCCCCTTTTACACCTTCAACTGGATCAGAAGTAATGTTGATAGTTGCTCCAGATTTTTTAGCCATTTCTTTACATTCTTCAACTAATTCATCTTCTGGCCATAACTCTTCAGGAGAAACAATAGTATAATTAAGACCCATAATAGCTGAACCAATCATTAATGAGTTAGCCATATTATTTCTACCATCACCAACATAAACCAAATTAATTCCTTCTAACTGTCCAAAATTTTCTTTGATTGTCATGAAATCTCCAAGTATTTGAGTTGGATGATATTTATCAGTTAAACCATTCCAAACTGGAACACCTGCATTTTCACCAAGAATTTCAGCTGTTTCATGGTCATAACCTCTAAATTGAATACCTTCAAACATTCTACCTAATACTCTAGCAGTATCAGCTACTGTTTCTTTTTTACCAAATTGAATATCATTTTTACCTAAAAATTCTGGCATTCCACCTTCATCTTTTGCACCAACTGAAAATGCACAGCGAGTTCTAGTAGAAGGTTTTTCAAAAAGTAATGCAATATTCTTTCCTTCTAATGCATTTCCTTTTACACCAGTTCTTTTCTTTACTTTTAGATCCTCTGAAAGATCTAATAAATAATTAATTTCTTCTTTTGTGTAATCCTTAAGAGTCAAAAAGTTTCTTCCTTTTAAATTGTAAGCCATTTTTTTATTCCCCCTAGATATATTATATTTTTTGCCTTAAAGGCAAATAAATCATTAACAACCTTAGTGGTTATCATTTCTAATAAAAGTATAATTGTTAAAAGATAATTTGTCAAGAATTTTTTTAAATTGTTTGTGAAAAATTTAATTTATTTCCTTCTACTCCTTGACAAATTATTCTATTAGATTTATACTATACTTGAAGTCAAAGTTAACTACTGAGGTAGTTACTATATTTATTCATTTAGTTTCATAAATTTAAATTTATATAAAAAGACTTAAAAAATCAAAATAAGGAGTGTATTTAAATGAAAAAAGATTCAACAATTAATGTTACTTCAGAAATAGGCAATCTTAAAAAAGTACTTTTACATCGTCCAGGCAAAGAAATCGAAAATCTTACACCTGATCTTCTAGAAAGATTATTATTTGATGATATTCCCTATTTGAAAATTGCTCGAGAAGAACATGATGCGTTTGCTGATGTTTTGAGAGATAATGGAGTTGAAGTATTTTATCTTGAGAAACTTGTTGCTGAAGCAATAGAGGATCCTTCAGTACGAGAAAAATTTATTAATCAATTTTTAGATGAAGGTAGAGTAATTAGTGAAAAAGAAAGATATACTCTTAAAAAATATTTTGCAGATATGGATGAAAAAGAACTAATTGATACTATGATGGCTGGAGTTCGCAAAAAAGATCTAACAAACTATAAAAAAGTATCATTATATGATTTAGTTAATGAAAACTATCCTTTTGTTTTAGATCCAATGCCAAACCTTTATTTTACCCGTGATCCATTTGCAACAATTGGAAATGGAGTATCTCTTAATCACATGAAAACAGAAACTAGAAATAGAGAAACTATTTTTGGTGAATACATTTTTAAATATCATCCAGAATTTAAAGATGCTGATATACCTATGTTCTTTGATCGTTATGATAATACTTCTATTGAGGGTGGAGATGAATTAATATTAAGTGATAAAGTTCTTGCTTTTGGTATTTCACAAAGAACAGAATCTGCTTCTATTGAAAAAGTAGCTAGAAAAATCTTTGCTACTGAACAACCTTTTGAAACAATACTGGCTATTCAAATCCCACCAAAGAGAGCATTTATGCATCTTGATACTGTATTTACTATGGTAGATAGAGATAAATTTACAATTCATGCCGAAATTGAAGGTCCACTAAAAGTTTTCTCTCTTAGTAAAAATAATGATGGTAGTATTAACATATCCAAAGAAAAACATACATTAGAAGATATCCTCAAAAAATATCTTGGCCTAAATGAGGTAACTTTAATAAGATGTGCAGGTGGAGATAAAATTGCTGGTGGTAGAGAACAATGGAATGATGGTTCAAATACACTTGCTATCTCACCTGGAGAAGTTGTTGTTTATTCCAGAAATTACGTAACAAATAAAATACTTCAGGAACATGGAATTAAAACTCATGTAATACCAAGTTCTGAATTATCAAGAGGCCGTGGAGGTCCTAGATGTATGAGTATGCCTTTATATAGAGAAAACCTTAAATAATTATAATAATACTAAAATATATAACACATATTTGGAGGTATAAAAATGAGTAAATTTAAAATGCCAAGTGCCTATACTATTCTCTTTATAATAATTATAGTTGTGGCTGCCATGACCTGGTTTGTACCAGCAGGAGAATATGAAATGGAAAATGATAAACCTGTACCAGGTACTTATCATACTGTAGAGGAAAACCCTCAAGGGGTATTTGATGTAATTATGGCTCCTGTTAAAGGTTTTTATGATGCAGTTGATGTAGCTCTCTTCATTATTGTAATCGGAGGTTTTTTAGGTGTTACTATGGAAAGTGGAGCTATTGACGCTGGAATAGCCGCAGTAACTGAAGCATTACAGGGTAAAGAAAGATGGATGATACCTATTTTAATGATTTTATTTGGGATAGGTGGAAGTACTTATGGAATGGCTGAAGAAACTATAGCTTTCTATCCACTAATAATCCCCATCTTCATTGCAGCTGGTTATGACACTGTAACCGCAGTATCTGTTATTTTATTAGGAGCTGGTATGGGAGTTTTAGGATCTACTGTTAACCCGTTTGCTACCGGTATTGCTTCTGGATTCGCAAAAATTTCACTCGGTAGTGGAATAGGACTTAGATTATTAATATTATTTTTAGGTGAGGCATTAGCAATTGGTTTTACTATGAATTATGCTAAAAAAGTAAAACAAAATCCTGAAAATTCACTTGTATATAATCAAAGAGAAGAAAACAAAAAACACTTTCTTCATAAAACAGATCAGGAAGAATTCCCTGAACTCACTGGAAGAAGAAAATTAATATTAGCTATTTTTGCTTTGACTTTTGGAATTATGATATTTGGCGTAATTCCATTTGAAGATCTGGGAATACATGCTGTTCCAACACTCTGGTGGTGGTTTGGTGAATTAACCGGTCTGTTTTTAGTTGGAGCAATATCCATAGGTTTTGTTGGAGGAATGAAGGAAAAGAAAATTGTAAGCTCTTTTGTAGATGGTGCTAGAGATTTATTGGGAGTTGCCTTAATTGTAGCTGTGTCTAGAGGTATTACTGTAGTTATGAATAATGGTAATATTTCTGGTACTGTTCTTCATTATGGAGAAAGTATGCTATCTGGATTAAGTTCACTTTCCTTTACATTATTAACTTACGTATTCTATATTCCAATGTCTTTTTTAATTCCTTCCACTTCCGGTCTGGCGACATTATCCATGCCAATTCTGGCCCCATTAGGTGATTTTGCAAATGTTGGTCGTGAATTGGTTGTAACAGCTTACCAATCAGCCAGCGGAATTGTAAACTTAGTTACTCCTACCAGTGGAGTAGTAATGGGAGCTCTTGCAATAGCAAGATTAAATTATGGAAAATGGTTAAAACATGTTTGGAAATTTTTATTGATAGTATTTGTATTTACTTCTATAATGCTGTCACTTGGAGTTATTATATAAAATTACTACAAAAAATATAAATAATAAAATTAACTGATATGGGATAATTCTCATATCAGTTAATTATTTGATATATACAAGATAAAAAGAGGGAGGATTTTTATAAATGAATTTAGAAAACAAAATCAAAAATTATGAAGAAGAAATGATAGAAACTCTAAAAAAATTAGTTTCTTATGAAAGTATTCTTGATGAAAATAATGAAAATTATCCTTTTGGTAAAAAAATTGATGATTGTTTAAAAAATACTTTAAATATATTTGAAAAATTAGGTTTTGAAACTTATTATGGTAATGGGTATTATGGCTATGCTGAAATTGGTTCTGGAGATGAATTAATAGGAATATTAGGACACTTAGATGTTGTTCCAGCTGGGGATATTAATAATTGGAATTCCCCTCCTTTTGAGTTAACTGAAAAAAATGGTAACTTATATGGTAGAGGAAGTGTAGATGATAAAGGTCCTATAGTTTCTGCTCTTTATGCAGTAAAGGCATTAATGGATTCAAATTTAAAGTTTAATAAAAGAATAAGATTTATCTTTGGGGTTGATGAAGAAAATCTTTGGAGAAGTATTGATAAATATTTAAAAAATGAAGAAAAACCAGATATGGGATTTACTCCTGACTCAAGTTTTCCTATGATCCATGCTGAAAAGGGTTTATTACAATTTAAACTAACATCTGATACAGCTAGTTCTATAAAGCTAAAAGGTGGCAACGCTTTTAACGCTGTCCCTGATAAAATTATATATAAAAGCAATAAAGCTGATTTGATTGCTGAAAACTTAGATAAACTTGATTATGAATACCATAAAGAAAATGATAAAATAACAGTTTTGGGTAAAGGAGCTCATGCTTCAAAACCTTATGAAGGAAAAAATGCAATAACCAGACTAACTGAAGCATTAGTACAAAGTAATATAAAAAATGAAAGTTTACAATTTATTAATGAAATCATTGCTAATGACCATCATGGTAAAAATATTTTTGGAGACTGTTCAGATAAACCATCCGGAAAATTAACAATTAATTTAGGAAAAATAGCTCTTAATGATCAAAAACAGGAATTATCTTTTGATATAAGAATTCCTGTTACTAAAAATAAAGAAAAAATAGTAAATAAGATAAAGAAAATAGCTAAAGAGTATAATCTAGAATATGAAGAGTATGATTATCTTGATTCGCTTTATGTTCCAAAAGACCACTTTTTAATTAAAACTCTAAGTAAAGTTTATAAAGAAGAAACTAAGCTTGATCCTTCCCCTTTAACAAGTGGAGGAGCAACTTATGCAAGAGCAATAGAAAATTGCGTTGCTTTTGGCCCTGTATTCCCTGGTCAGAAAAAAGTAGAACATCAGGCAAATGAATATATTAAAACTGATTCATTAATTAAATGTGCAAAAGTATATAGCAAAGCTATATATAAATTAAGTAAATAAAAAATTGGGGCATATTAAGGTTTTATCCTTTTTATGCCCTAATTTAATAATTTAAGTTTTTATAACCTATTACGCAATTCTTTTAAATTCCTTCCAAACTTTTTGTTTATCTCATCTCTAAATTCATTATATAATTCTGCAATATAAATATCATGAGCAATCATAGTTTCTGCTAATAACATAAAGCTTTTATTTTGGGTCCAAACAGCTTGAGCTTCTATTTCTTTAAAAGTTACAAAAAGTGATTCTTTTCCATCTACATTAAGGGTTAACCATTGTCCCACCTGATCTGCCGAATCATGCATTCCTTCCATTTCATGAAAATACATTTCACCAATATCTTCTAATTTATCACCATAATATATTATAATTATTTCTATACCTTTTTTTTCAGCTTCTTTTAATTCATTTTTTAATAATTTAAATTGTTCATCCCATATTTCCAAACTTATTTTTTCTTCTGCATTTTTTATCATTTTTTTTGCTTTATTTAAAATTTCATCCTTTTCTTCTAAATGCCACATATAGTCAATAGAAGGTTGGGGATTTATATCATGAAGACTATCTTTTAAAAAATCTATCGATTTCTCCATATTATTTTTATATCTTTTTAGAAACTCATCAATAGGTAAAGGAGAATATTTAACTGGATTGGATCCTTTTGCTACAGCTAAACCTTTAGAAGTTAATTTTTTTACTGTTTCATATATTTTAGATTGAGGAACTGTAGACATTTTACTAATCTCATAGGCACTTATATCAGATTTTTGTAAAAGAGCAAGATAGGCTTTTGCTTCATATTTACTAAAACCAAATTCATTTAAAGTTTCTAAAATCTTTTCTTTATTTTTAAGCAAACTATAACCTCCTAAAAATTACAAGAACATTAATTATCTTTAATTTTTAAACGTAATTCATCTGCTATCCTGGCAATAAATTGTGAATTAGTTGGTTTACTATCATTAGAAATTGTGTTTTCAAAATACTTCTTTAATTCTTCTTCATTTCCTCTTTTCCAGGCAACTTCAATCGCATGTCTTATTGCCCTTTCCACTCGACTGGCAGTAGTATTAAAAGTTTCAGCTACTTCTGGATATAGTTCTTTTGTAATAGCTCCTAATAATTCAACATTTTTAATTACTGATTCTATTGCTTCTCTTAAATACAGATAACCTTTAATATGAGCAGGAACCCCTAGTTTATGTAAAATTTTAGTGATACGAACCTCAATATTTTGATTATTTTCACCACTCATTATTATATCTTCAGTTTCTTCTAAATTATTATTCATCATCTGTTTAATTCTATCCACTAATTTTTCCAAATCAAATGGTTTCATTATATAATAATCTGCACCTAAATCCACTACTCTTTTTGTAATATCTTCCTGTCCAAAAGCTGTCAATACTATTGTTTTTATATTTTCAGATAAAGACATTTCATTCATTTCTTCCATTACTCCAATACCATCCAGATGAGGCATAATCAAATCCAAGATTAATACATCTGGTTCTAATTCTTCAATTTTTTCTAAACCTTCATTCCCATTATGCGCCAATCCAACTACTTTAAATTCATCAACATTTTCTATATAATCCTTTAATAAATTACAAAATTCCTTATTATCGTCAACTAATAAAACTTCAACATCTTCAGCCATTTTAATATCCCCCTCAATTAATCTATTAAATCTCTTTCTTTTTCTTTTCAGCTAGTTTTATCATTTCTTCAGCATGATCTAGTGTTGTATCTGTCATTTTAACCCCACCTAGCATTCTTGCCAATTCCTTCGGTTTTTCTTCCCCATTGAGTTTATTAATATTTGTATATGTTTTTCCATTTTCAGCAGTTTTATTAATGTAAAAATGGTTATCGCTCATACTTGCTATTTGTGGCAAATGAGTTATACAGATAACCTGCCTTTTACTTCCAATAACAGCTAACTTTTCAGCCATTTTTTGAGCAGTTTTACCTCCGACTCCACTATCAACCTCATCAAAAATAAGAGTATCTACTTTATCGATTTCAGCTATGATTTTTTTGAAAGCAAGCATAATTCTTGATAATTCTCCTCCAGAAGCAATTTTGGCAAGTGGTTTCAAGTCTTCTCCTGGATTGGGAGAAATCATAAATTCAATATCATCAATACCATCACCTGCTAGGTCTTTTTCTTCAAACTTAACTTTAAATAATACATCTTCCATTGCTAAATCTGTTAATTCATCCTTTATTTTTTCTTCTAAATTTTTAGCAGAATTTTTTCTGATTTTAGACAACTCTTCTGCCTTATTATAGTATTCAGCTTTGATATTTTTTCTTTTTTCCTTTAATTCATTGATTAAATCTTCCTGGGATACTAATTCATTACGCCTTTTTTTCATTTTTTGATTATATTCAAGTATTTCTTCAATTGTTTCTCCATATTTTTTCTTTAAATTATTAATAGTATCCAATCTATCTTCAATTTCTTTTAATCTTTTTTTATCAAAATCAAGATTCTCATTATATTCACGAATTTCATAACCTAAATCCTGTAATGTATAATAAATATTTTCCATTTGAGAATGAAAGCTATCAAGTTTATCATCATATTCTTTTAGAGAATCTAATTCTGTCATAAAATGTCCAATTTTATCCAAAATTCCATTATTATTAAAATCATCACCATTTATATCATTATATATCATTCCAGTTGTTGCAAAAATATCTTCAGCATTACTTAATTTTTTATATTCTTTTTCCAATTTTTTGAATTCACCAGTTTTTAAATTTGCATTTTCTATTTCATTAATTTGAAATTCTAAAAGATCTAATTCTCGAGCCTTTTCTCCTTCATCGATTTCCATTTCTTGAAGTTTTTTATTGATATTTTTTATTTCATTATATTTATTAGTTACTTTTTCTTTTAATGAAATTATTTTTTCACCAATAAAATCATCGAGAAAATCTAAGTGTAATTTTACATCAAGTAATGATTGGTGTTCATGCTGTCCATGAATGTCCACTAAATAACTACTTACATTACTTACCATACTTAAAGTAGCTAATTGTCCATTAATTCTACTTCGATTTCTACCAGTTCTTTTTATTTCTCTTGATAAAAGTAAAATATCTTCGTCAGGTTCTATACCATATTCTTCCAATTTGTTATTTATTAAATCAAGTTTTTCAGGTTCATATACTGCTTCAATATAAGCTTTGTCTTTACCATTTCTAATTACTTCTCTTGAAGCTCTACCACCTAATAACATTTCTAAAGCACCTATAATTATCGATTTACCTGCTCCAGTTTCACCGGTTAATACATTAAGACCTTTTTTAAAATTTATTTCTAATTTTTCTATAAGTGCAAAGTTTTTAACTTTAAGGTCTAAAAGCATTTATCCTAACAACTCCTTGATTTTATTGAAAACTTCTTCTGTATATTTTCTATCTTTTACTACAAGAAGTATTGTATCATCACCTGCAACAGTTCCTAATATTTTTTCCCATTTAGAATTATCTATAGCAGCTCCAAGACCACTGGCTGTGCCAAGTAATGTTTTTAATACTATAATATTTTCACTATAATTCATTTCAACTACAAAATCCTGAATCATTTTTTTCATCCAATCCTGGACATCACCTTTAGATCTTTTTGAAGATAAGGAATATTTATAGCCACCATGACCATCAGGAACTTTGATCAAACCCAGTTTTTTAATATCCCGGGAAACAGTAGCCTGAGTAACTTCTATACCAGCTTCATGCAATCTAGCAACTAATTCCTGCTGGGTTCCAATATCTTCTTTTTTTATTAAATTTAATATTTTTAAATGCCTTTTACTTTTCAAAACCTCACCTCCCATTATGTTAATCCTACTCTCATTTTTTTACGTAAGGTAGAATAAAAAGTCTTTTCAGGAAACTTTATCATCGAAATATTTTTTTTCGATTTTTTAATTAATAATTCATCTTCATCTTTTAGATCATAATTATAATGACCATCAGAATTAACCTTCATATGACTTTCATCAGAATTTACAATAACTTTAATTTTTTCCCAGGAACCTATTACCATTGGTCTTACATGCAAACTATGAGGGCAGATAGGAGTTATTAAAATGGCTTCTGTTTTTGGATTTATAATTGGCCCACCTGCTGAAAGAGAGTAGGCAGTAGAACCTGTTGGAGTAGATATAATAAGACCATCTCCATTATATGAATTAACTAATTCATTGTTTATATAAAGATCAATATCAATTAATCTAGCATTTGCTGCTCGATTTATAACAATATCATTTAAAGAATGACTATGAAAAACTTCATTATTATCTCTATAAACTTTTGATTCTAACATCATTCTTTTTTCTATATAATAATCATGAGTCACTATTCTTTCTAAAGCTGATTCAAATTGCTTTACTTCAATTTCTGTCATAAAACCAAGACTACCTAAATTTACACCTAAAAGAGGAATATCTGTACCTATGAAATGATGGGCTGTATGAAGAAAAGTTCCATCTCCTCCAAAAAGTATAATAATATCTGCTTTTTCTCTGAGACGACTATAATTGGCTATTTTGTGTTTTTTAGGGTTTAATTTTAATTTGTATGCTGAATTCTCTTCAATATAATAATCAATGTTTTTTTTGCTAAAAAGATCTAATGCTTTTTGTCCAATATCTACTACTCTATTTTTTTCTGTATTAATAACCAGACCTATCTTTTTCAATAGCTTAATCGCCTCCTTTGCAAGCACTTATTTATGATTTTTATGAGCTTCATTTACAACTTTATCAATCTTATCTTTCCATAATTTCAAATTATTATCTTCATTATTATTTTGCAAATATATTAAAAATTCAATATTTTTACTACTGGAACCTGTAACCGGAGAAAAATCCAAATCCTTCAAATATAATTCCAGTCCATCAATAAAATTACTAATTTCATTTATAATATCTATATGCACATTTTTATCTTTTACAAGACCATTTTTTCCTACTCTTTCCCTGCCAGCTTCAAATTGAGGTTTTACTAAAGCTACAAATTCTCCATTTTTAGAAAGAAATTTAAGAGCTTGTGGTATTATCAATTT
>DATFIM010000117.1 GCA_035270125.1 Halanaerobiales bacterium
ACAAAACCAATGACAACCGCCATCATAACTATAAGTGCTGGTTCAATAAGAGAAACTGTTCCTTCAATTGTTGATTCAACATCTTTATCATAAAAATCAGAAATTTTATGAAGCATTTCATCAATAGAACCTGATTCTTCACCAACACTGATCATCTGGACTATCATTTTTGGATATAATTCTTCTTTATCATCAAGTGTTTTTGATAAGTTTTCTCCTTCTCTAACACGAGCTCTTGCTTCTACCAGTGAATTAGCATAAACCTTATTATTTACAACACTTTCTACAATTGAAAGAGATGATAAAAGATCAACTCCACTATCCATCAAAATAGCAAGAGTACTTGTTAAACGAGAAATATAAACTTTCTTAAACATTTTACCAAAAGCGGGTATTTTTAAAATTAATCTATCTATTGCTTTCTTACCAGGAGCCGTTCTATAATATCTAACTCCTATATAAAATAATGCTACAAAAAATATAATAATTGCCCACCAGTAATTTTGCATAAATGAGCTAAAACCCATTAACATTCTGGTTGGTAATGGTAACTGAGCACCAAAACCTGAAAACATATCTACAAAAGTAGGTACAACATTTGTTACCAAAAAGATAATAACTGATACAGCTACTAAAAGAATAGCTGCTGGATAATACATTGAAGATCTAATTTTTTTATTAAGTTCATTCTGTCTTTCATAGTGATTTTTTAATTTGATTAGTACTTTATCCAAAACACCACCGGCTTCTCCAGCCTTTATAAGTTGAACATATAGATTTGGGAAAACATCTGGAAATTCACTCATGGCTTCTGCTAAACTGGCTCCTGTTTCTACATCTTCCTGAATTTTTATAACCACCTCTTTTAAACGAGGATGATCAATCTGTCTACTCATAATTTCTAAAGATTCAACAAGACTAACACCAGCATTAATCATAACTGAAAATTGCTGACTGAAAATAGCTAAATCACTAATAGTAACTCTTTTATTAAATTTAAAAAACTCCATGACATCCGTTTTTTCTTTCTTTTTCTTTAAATTTGTTACAAAATAGCCTCTTTCCTTGAGTTGCTTAACAACAGTTTCCGAATTATCAGCCTCTATCTTTCCCTCAATTTTGTCACCAGCCTTATTTTTAGCAACATATTGAAATTTTGGTGTCATGGAATCAACCCCTTTTCAAATTATAAATTCACATTACTTAACTATAACTATTTAATCTTTTTTTCACATAATCCCGATTATCAGATCTTCTTAAAGTTGTCTGTCTATCAATAAGTCCATTTTTATATAAATCAATTAAATAATTATCCATTACCATCATTCCATATTTTGCTCCAGTCTGCATTACAGATCTTAATTGATGACTTTTTCCATCTCTTACAATATTTTTTACAGCTGGTGTTCCAATTAAAACTTCTAGTGCAGCAACTCTACCTTCCTCATCTGCCCTCGGTAATAACTGCTGTGATATAACACCTTTTAAAGTTGAAGCCAACTGGACTCTAACCTGTTCCTGATGTTCTCCGGGAAAAACATCAATAATTCTATCAATAGTTTTGGGAGCATCATTTGTGTGTAAGGTAGCTAAAACAAGGTGACCGGTTTCTGCAGCCTGTAAAGCAATAGAAATTGTATCTAAGTCTCTCATCTCACCAACAAGGATTACATCCGGATCCTGTCTTAAGGAAGATCTTAAACCATCTGCAAAAGATGTTGTATCTATTCCAACTTCTCTTTGATGTATAATACATTTTTGATGTTCATGTAAATACTCTATTGGATCTTCTAAAGTTATAACATGTCTTCTTTTATTTCTATTCATCTCATCTATCATTGCTGCTAAAGTAGTTGATTTACCACTACCAGTAGGTCCCGTACACAAAATAAGTCCCATTCTCTGTAAGGCTAATTTTTTTAAAACTTCTGGATGATTGAGTTCATCAATAGTTGGAATATCTTTTGGAATAACTCTTAAAGCTAAACTTACAGCACCTCTTTGATAATAGGCATTTACTCTAAAACGGGAAAACCCAGGTACACTATAGGAAAAGTCAATTTCACCTTTTTCCTGAAATTCTTCCCACTGTTTATCATCTGTCAAATCTCTTGCTATTTCCTTTAATTCTTCAGGAGAAAACTTTTTATCATACTTTTCCAAAATTTTTATATCCCCATTATAGCGTATGATTGGTTTTGAATTAACTGACAAATGTAAATCTGATACATTCTCGTCATCAACAACCTCTTTTAACAAATTGTCTATTTTCATATTTAACACCTCATATTATTAATCTGGCTATTTCCTGATAACTTGTTAAACCTTCTTTTACTTTTGTTTTTCCATCTTCAGTTAAAGTAATCATTCCCTTTTCTTCTATGGCATATTTTTTTAATTCTGCTTCACTGGCTGAATTTGTTATCATTTCTTCTACATTTTCATCTACTACAAACACTTCCTGAACAGCAAGTCTGCCACTATAGCCGGTAGAATTACAGGTATCACAATGATCTTCAGCTGCTTTGTAAATTATGTCGCCTTCTTCAAGACCTAAAAACATTTTCTCCTCCGGACCAGGCTTATGTTCAACTTTACAATCAGGACACAA